>CAZGCX010000113.1:0-8032 GCA_964524585.1 uncultured Anaerolineaceae bacterium | reverse complement strand
CGGCTCTTCCACGATGATCGGCTGGAAGCGGCGCTCGAGCGCGGCATCCTTCTCAACGTACTTGCGATACTCGTCCAGCGTAGTGGCGCCGATTAGATGCAGCTCGCCGCGCGCCAGCATCGGTTTCAGCATGTTTCCGGCGTCGACCGCCCCTTCGGCTGCGCCGGCGCCGACGACGGTGTGCATCTCGTCCACAAACAGCACCACTTCACCTTGCGCCTCAGTGACCTCCCGCAGCACGGCCTTCAAGCGTTCCTCGAACTCACCGCGGTACTTGGCGCCGGCCACCAGCGCCCCAAGATCGAGCTGGACCAGGCGCTTGTGTTTGAGGCCCTCCGGCACGTCGCCGCGCACGATGCGCGCCGCCAGGCCTTCGACGATGGCGGTCTTGCCGACCCCCGGATCGCCAATCAGCGCCGGGTTGTTCTTTGTCCTTCGCGACAAAACCTGAATCAGGCGTCGGATCTCCTCATCGCGACCGATCACCGGATCGAGCTTGCCTTGGCGAGCCAGCCGGGTCAGATCGCGCCCATACCGTTCGAGCGCCTGGTAGGTGTCCTCCGGATTCTGCGAGGCCACGCGCTGACTGCCGCGAATGGCGGTCAGCGCCTGCAGGATCGAGTCGGGTGTGACTCCATAGCCCTCCAACAGCTCACGCAGCGGCCCGCCGGCCAGCGCCAGCAACAGGTGCTCAGCCGATAGGTAGTCATCCTTCATCGCCGCCGCCTGTTTCTCGGCGGCCGACAATGCATCCGAAGTGGCCCGGGCCAAACCGATTTGGGAACTGGCCCCTTCGATCTTCGATCGACCCGCCAGCTCCTGCTCCAATTGCTTCTCCAGCAGTTCAACGCTACCTGCGATGCGGGCGATCAGAGCCGGCACCACCCCACCTTCTTGCCGCAGCAGCGCCAGCAACAGGTGTTCGGGCTCAATGTTTGGGTGGCGTAGGTCTTCGGCCAGCCGCTGTGCGGCTAGCACCGCTTGTCCGGCCTTCTGGGTGTATCGGTCAAGGTCCATCGGTGCGCTCCTGGCTAACTGATTTTGATTTGTACAGCCCGATCATAGGCGGCCGGGGTCTGAGCAGCGTTAGCGGCGCGTAAGAGCAGAATCAGCGGGCGGGTTAACGCTTCTCCGATGCAACGCTGATCCGGATCTGATGCCGTCAGCCTAGACTTGTGGGCATGAACAATCACATTCAAGTATCAACAGGAGGAAGAGAGATGATGCGCTATTACTGGGGTCCACGCCGCTGGCGGGTCCGGCCGGAGTACTTTGATGGTGGCCGTCGCATCCCGGTTGAGGTCCAGTCCGACGACGAGAGCTACATCGTGCGCGCCCTGGTGCCCGGGAAGTCCGCCGACGAGCTGCAGATCGAGGTTCTAGAAGACCTGGTGACGCTCAAGACGCTGAGCGCCGAAGACGGTGCGGTCGAATCGCAGGGCGAGATGTTGCTGAGCGAGATCGACCGAGCGGGCGGCTCATACCGCCGCATCCGTCTGCCGGAGCCGGTAGATGCCGAGCAGGTGAAAGCCAACCTTGAGAACGGCCTGCTCACCGTCTGGCTGCCCAAGTCGGATGCCAAGCGGACCAAGCGGATCGAAGTTTCAACAAAGTAATGTCGCGGGCGACCAAGTAATAAGGTCGTACCAAAGCGTCGCAAGCCGACAACCAAGCAAGGTCGCCCCACAAGCGGCACAAAGGCAAGCAATCAGCTGAGCACCTCTCGCTCAAGAAACGGCGAGTCTGCTCACTGAGTTACAATGGGCGGCGCGTCCTTAAAGTGGGGCGCGGCGCCCGTTCAATTCCCCGCTGGAGGGTCATTGTTTCCAATCCGCGATACCGTGCGGTCGCGATCGTTTCCGATCGTCAACTATGGTTTGATCGCACTGAACGTATTGGTGTTCCTGTTTGCTGCGTCGCTGGGGACCCGCGGCAGCGAGCGCCTGTTGGAGAATTTCGGCGTGGTCCCGGCCGCGCTCTCACTGGCCCGGCCCTGGACCTACATCACGCTGCTGACCTCGATGTTCCTGCACGGCGGATGGTTCCACCTGATCAGCAACATGTGGACCCTGTTCATCTTCGGAGACAACGTCGAAGACCGCATGGGGCCCGGACGCTACCTGATCTTCTACCTGACCGCCGGCCTGGCGGCCGGGCTGACCCATGTGTTATTCTCTTCAGGATCGACCATACCAACCATCGGCGCCAGCGGCGCCATCGCCGGCGTGCTGGGGGCGTATTTCGTGCTGTTTCCCAACTCGAGGGTGACCACGCTGATCCCGCTGTTCATCCTGCCCTGGTTCGTCGACATTCCGGCGCTGTTCTTCATCGGGTTCTGGTTCCTCACCCAGTTGGCGCAGGGCCTGACTCAACTGGGGGCGGTCGGCGATTTCGGCGGGATCGCCTGGTGGGCGCACATCGGAGGATTCGTGGTTGGGTTGCTGATGGTTCGCGTATTCGTGCAGCGGCCCAAAGTCCAGCGAGAGTGGTATCCGGATGAGCACTGGCCATGGTAAGGGAGCATCGTTATGAACTGGCTTGATCTGCTTTGGGTGTTCCTCATCCTCTCCAGCCTGCAGCCGGTCATCCGGCAGCGCATGTTGGAAGCGGCCCGCCAGCGCGCCATTCGAGGATTGGAACAGGAACGGGGATCGCGGGTGATCGTGCTCATCCACCGCCAGGAGACCTTGGCGCTGCTCGGTTTCCCGCTGGCGCGATACATCGACATCGCCGACTCGGAGCAGGTACTGCGGGCCATCAAGCTGACCGATCCGGAGATACCGATCGACCTGATCTTGCACACCCCGGGCGGGTTGGTGCTGGCCGCCGAGCAGATCGCCCAGGCGCTTGGCAGACACCCCGGACGAGTGACGGTTTTCGTACCGCACTACGCCATGTCCGGCGGTACCTTGATCGCCTTGGCCGCCGATGAAATTGTGATGGATGAGAACGCGGTGTTGGGCCCGGTGGATCCCCAGGTTGGGCAATCGCCAGCGGTATCCATCCTGAGTGTGCTGGAACAGAAGGACATCAATGAAGTGGAAGACCAGACTCTGATCTGGGCCGACGTGGCGCGCAAAGCGATCGCCCAGGTGCGGGAGACTGTCGGCCGCCTGGCCAGCATGCGCGGCCAGATGGCGGGCGATGCGGCAGAGAAACTGGCCGATGTGCTGTCGGCCGGCACCTGGACTCATGACTACCCGATCATGGTCTCCGAGGCCCGGGGGCTCGGCATGCAAGTGTCGACCGAGGTGCCGGAGCTGGTTTACAAGCTGATGAACCTGTATCCGCAGACCCGCCAGCGGCGCCCGTCGGTCGAGTTCATTCCCACCCCCTACGGCCCGCAACCTGCGGGCGATCAACAGAAGAGCTGAACCGATATGGCTGAAACTCGTATCGACCCCAATACGGCCGCCATCGGCACCCTGCAGCAGCTGCCAGGAATTGGGGCCGGGCTGGCTCGCCGCATCGCAGCCGGCGGCCCATACCGCGCGCCGGAGGACCTGCTGAACGTGTCTGGATTAGGCAAAGCCACGCTGGAGCGCATTCGAAGCCGCTTGATCTTCGAGCCGCCGCAATCGGGAGACCAGAGCATCCAGCCGACCGGTTCAGCCGCCGAATCGCCCGAGGTCCCGATCGGTGATGCCACGAATCTGGAGAACGGATCGCCGGGCGACCCTGGCGATGAATCGTCGGCCGAAGATGGATTGGTGGGTGGCGAGCAGGCGGCAAGGCCGACGAGTAATGCACGGGGCGGGAACCGGGCGGGCGAGCCCGCGGGCAAGACCGATCGCGTAGCAGCGGGTCCACGGCCCGGAATGTGGGTGATAGCAGCCATCGCCGCGGCCAGCGCTCTGTGCGCGGTGTCGCTCACCCTGCTGGTGCTGCTCGGCATCAACGGCACGCTCGACTTCGGCCGGCACGCTGCCGTCCGGCAGATTGACAGTCAAGTGCTTGCGCTCCAGTCCGACCTGAGCAATACCAGCGCTGAACTCAACGCGCTGCGTCAGCGGTTGGAAGTGCTGGAAGGCCTGAGCGGGCGCATGACCGAGGTCGAAGGGCAATTGGGTCAGATGCAGGGCCAAGTTGAGCGGATGGATGAGGCACAAGGCCAGATTCAGCAGCAGATGGAAGAGCTGCTGCAGCAAACTCAGGCGCAGGCCGATCGCTTCAACCGCATCGAATCGTTCCTTCAAGGGCTCCAGCAATTGCTGGATGAACTGTTCGCAACGCCGGAGGGTTAGCCGGATGAATGTAGATGAACCGACACGATCTCCCATGAGCCGTTTCTTCCGGGCTGCGCTGCGAATCGGGCTGGCGGCGCTGATTGGAATCGGCCTGGGCGCCGCAGCATACTACGGCGTGCCCCGCGCCTACCGGGATCTGGTGGAGCCGGTTCGGGAGAATTCGTCTCGCATCGAGACTTTGCAGGTCGAACTGAATCAGGCTCGCGTCGATCTGGCGGAACTGTCCGATCGCAGCAGCCAGCGAATCTCCGAATTGGAGGCGGGCGTCGCCGCCGGTCAGGAAACGCTGGCCGAACTGCAGGCCAGCAGCCAGCTGCAGCGCACCGAGCTGGATCAGCAGCTCCAACGGCTGGGGACCCGGCTGGACCGGCTGGATCAGGCGCTGAGTTCGCAATCCGATGCGCTTGACCTGGCCCTGGCCACCCCGACCGCGCCCGACCCGGAATTGCTGCGCCAGCTGAAGTTCACCCGTGCTGCGCTGCACTTGCTGCGGGCTCGCCTGTGGTTGGTGGAGAACAATCTGGGCCTGGCGGGGGATGAGGTGCAGCAGGCGCGGGATGCGTTGAGCGAATTGGAGGGAATGGAGTTGGTGCTGGAACGGCTGGACCAGGCGCTGGCCGATTTCGCCCTCGCTCCGCTAGTTGCCGCCGACGACCTGGAAATCGCCTGGAAACTGCTCACCGCACCGGAGCCGCCGGGGGAGTGACCGTGATCTGTTATAACCATCCGCCGGAAACGCGGAGGAGAGACGCCGGATGACCAAAACGTCAAGTAAGGAATCGTTGCCGGAGGATCAGTCGATGTCGGATTCGTCGGTGGAAGAATCAATGGTCGAATCGAGCGAGGGCCCGATGAGTGATGCGATGCCGGATGTGGACCGGATGAACGGCGAACCCGAACCCAAAGCCCCCACCCGATTGGGACGGTTCGCTCGGAGAGCGCTGCGCTGGGTGACTGCGGTGATCGTGATCTTCGGGCTTGGTTTCGGCGCCACCTGGCTGGTGCGGGTGCGGCCGCTGCTGACCGAGGTCACCGACTTGCGCCAGCAGCTGCTCGAGTCTGACAATCGCTTGAACGAGACTGAGCAGCGCCTGAGCGAGCTGGAGGGTGTCCAAGCGCGCAACCAGGAACTGCAGGATTCGCTGATCGAGGCGCAAGCGCATCTGGACCTGTTGGCGGTGTTGGTGGACGTCACCACCGCGCAGCTTGCGATCGCACAGGAAAACACGGCGCAAGCACAGCTGACGCTGGCCGGCGTATCCGCCAAGCTGGATGCGCTGGATACGCAAGAAATCGTGCCGCTGGATCAGGTCCAGGGGCTGCGCGAACGGCTGACGCTCGTCATCGAAGAGCTCAACACCGACGTGTTTGCGACTCAACGTGACCTGGAGATCCTGTCCAACACGCTGGTGGCGATGGAGCGCGACTTTTTCGGAACCGGTAACTAGGTTCGAGATCCGAACGATTTGGTTGGCTGGACGACCCGGCCGGGCGAATCAAAAGGGCCTCCGCACTGCGGAGGCCCTTTCATTGACTTGCAGCCATCGCTTAAGGGCGCGGCTCCAGCGCAAAGGTCAATTCGAGAGTGTCGGCCTGCCGCAAGATGGTCAGGGTGACCTGCTGTCCGACCTGGGCCTCACTCACCAGGTATGAGATCAGGTCACTGAAGCCCACCACCGGCCGGCCATCGATCGCCACGATGACGTCGCCGCCCGGTTCCAGGTCCCCACCACCACACGCACCAGCTCCGATCAAACCCGCTCGCGCCGCCGGCCCACCTTCGACCACACAAGTCACATAGACCCCCACCGTGTTTGGCGGAAGTCCCAGCGACTCGAGCTCGCGCAAATTGAAACCAGCGTCGCCCAGGCTGGTGATTCCCAGGTAGGGGTAATCAAACGATCCGTTTTCGATGAGCGAGGGGACCACCCGTCGGACGATGTTGACCGGGACCGCGAAGCCGACGCCGGAATTGGCCGCGTCGCCGGTGACGGTGAAGCTCTCGGTGCTGATGGCGCGGTTTACGCCGATGATCTGCCCATCCAAATTGAGCAGCGGCCCGCCGGAGTTGCCGGGATTAATGGCCGCGTCGGTCTGGATCAGGTCTCCGGCGCTAAACGAACCGCCGCCGGGCGCCACCCGTTCAGAAGACAACACCCGATCCACCGCCGACACGACGCCTACCGTCATGGTGCCGGACAGCCCGAACGGGTTGCCGATTGCCACCACGAACTGTCCCACCTGAACCGTGTCCGAATCTCCCAACGGAATGGCCACCAACTCGGGAGCCGGGACATCGACCTGAATCACCGCCAGATCCGAATCCGGGTCGGTGCCGAGCAGCGTAGCCCAGGCCCGGTAGCCGGAGGCGAAGTCAACCTCGATCTGGTTGGCGTCCGCCACCACGTGCTGGTTGGTCACGATGTGCCCATCGGTATCGATGACGAAGCCGGATCCCTGTCCGATCGGGGTGCTGTTGGAGTGCGGTGGGCCGAGGTCGGCGAAGGTGTAAATGGTGACCACGCCCTGATTGACCCGGCTGTAGAGCTGAGCCAGATCAGCGGGCGCGATCATCGGGGCGGCGATCGACTCCCGCGTGTCGGTGGCGGGGGGCGCTAGCGTCGCGGCTGGCAATGGCGTTGGGGGAACCGCAGTGGCGGTCGGGGCTGGTAGGAAACTACAAGCCAATGAGGCCAGAGCCAACGCGACCAGCGGCAGGCGAAGTCTTCTCATTTTTCGGAGTCCTCGAATGGGAGTCAGCGATCGGCCTTGCCGAGTTCGGCCAGCCGCTCGAACAGCTCGCGCTCTTCTTTGCTGAGTTTGGTCGGGAGGGTGACTTGAAGCTTGGCGTACAGGTCACCGTGCTGGGCCGGGTTGCGCAGCTTTGGCATGCCGCGCCCCCGCAGCCGGAAAACCTGCCCCGGCTGACTGCCGGCTGGAATGTTGAGCAACACCGGCCCATCCATGGTCTGCAGCTCGATCTCGCCGCCCAGGACCGCGGTTAGCAGATCGGTTTCGACCTCCATATGCAGGTCGTCACCCGTGCGCTGCACCCCGGCCTCTGGCGAAACGTTGACCCGCAAGAAGAGATCACCGGACTGGCCGGCAGAGTGCTCTCCCTGTCCGGCTACCCGTACCCGGGTGCCGGTCCGGGCGCCGGCTGGAATGTCGACTTCCAGCCGCTTCCCGTTACGGCTGAAGGGCCGGGTCGTCCCATCGTGGGCCTCGCGCAGCGAAATGGTGATCGACTGCTCGATATCACGCCCGCGCCGCGGCGCCGCAGCTGTGCGGCCCGCGCCCATCCCACCCGCACCCATGCCGAAGATGGCGTTGAAGAAGTCGGAGAAGCCGCCGCCGAGCAACTCCCCCAAATCCCCGAGATCCCCCATCTCGACTCGTACGTTACCGGTTTGACCGGCAGTCCAGTTTGACCAGTCGAATCCACCCTGCCCGCCGTGGCGCTGCCAGTCCCGGTAGGAGGATCCCAGCTGGTCGTACTTGGCTCGCTTCTCGGGATCACCGAGCACCTGGTAGGCCTCGTTGATCAGTTTGAATTGCTCTTCGGATCCGGTTGCTTTGTCGGGGTGATACTTCTGGGCCAGCTTGCGGTAGGCGCGTTTGATCTCCTGCTCACCGGCGCCGCGCTCCACGCCGAGGATCTCGTAGTAATCCTTGTAATCCATCCAGATTGATTCTATATGGCCGCGGAAATCAGAGTCAAGCTGTGGCGGTGCGATCTAATGCGATTCTTATCGGCGTGCGGTACTGGGTGAACCAAAGGGGCG
>CAZGCX010000112.1:0-8061 GCA_964524585.1 uncultured Anaerolineaceae bacterium | reverse complement strand
CAAATTGTGGTTGCTTGGCTGCGACAACGGGGCCGGCCATTCTTGTTTTCCTCGGAGATGACTGCCCCGGACGTGGCGGCCTGCATCGCCGCCGTCGACTTGCTGGAATCGTCAACTGCGCTGGTCGATCAGCTGTGGGAAAACACCTCGTACTTCAAGGGCGAAATGGACCGGCTAGGGTTCGATACCGGGAATAGCAGCACCCCGATTACGCCGATCATGTTGGGCGAAGCGCCGTTGGCGCAGGAGTTCAGCCGAGAGTTGTTCGAACACGGCGTGTTCGGAATGGCGATCGGCTATCCGACGGTACCGCGCGGTGCAGCACGCATCCGAGTGATGATTTCGGCCGCACACAGCCGCGAGGACCTTGACCTCGGACTGGCAGCCTTCAAAGAGGTCGGTCAGCAGCTCGGGGTAATCTAGGCGACCGAGAACGGATCGAAGCCGGGCAGCGTTCCGGCCCACTGGCAGGTGGGGCACTCGAGCTGATTGCACTCCAGCTCGAGAGAGCACCGATGCCCCAGTACCCGCGGCGGTCCATCTGGCAACAGCTCAGCCGGATATACCAACCGGGCTTCCAGGGCCGCAATTCTCCCTGCCTTCTGGCAGTAGATCTGTCGGATCGGGCGCCAAACTGGCTTGCGCATCTGCAGTGCGTCCCTCACGCCGTTAAATCACCCTAATTGGACCGATCAGCACCAGATAGTGACAATTGTCACCTCAGCTGGTGACATTTGGCCCGGGGCGAGCCTGCAATGGACTCAGAATTGAAAGCGGGGAGCTTGACGAACCACTTTGCGGCGGTAGTTGATCACGTAGTCCTGTAGGCGGCCCTCTAGCTCGACGAAATCATCAGAGGACAGGACCGCATCCAGCGTCTCGCGATCGGTCGCGAGAAAACCGGTCAGCCGAAGCGGGTAGCTGCCGTAGGCCGTATGCCAGGCCTCACAAAGCGTGAGCCCAAGGTTCTCCAGCGCTGGGACGAATTCCCCCAAGACGTAGCGGAAGTACTCCTCGCGGTGCTCGGGCAGCGGATCATAGCTGAGCAGCAACTTGCAGGTGTCGCCGTTCAATTGCATCGAGACCGCCTATCAGTCCGTTGCAATCGTCGCATGCTCTTATTCAGGATGGTTTGCCCCGTCACTCGAGTGCGTACTTGCCAGGATGGCCGATCGCCGCGCTCGAGCGATCTGCCGGCGAGCATAACATATCTGTGGGTCAGCATGAACGAGTACTCCGGTGGGGATTCCACCGCTGTAGAATCGCAGCATGCTCACCGTTGCAATCCAGGCTGGTGGCCGGTCAAGCCGAATGGGCCGCGATAAGGCCATGCTGCCGCTCAATGGGGTTCCGCTCATCGAACGGGTGTTGCGCCAGGTGAGCGGGTTGGGCGATGAACTGCTGATCACGACCAATGATATGGATCGTTACTCGTACCTCGGGGTGCGGCTGGTGGCCGATCCGCAACCGGGCGCTGGAGCGCTGCACGGCCTGCTGACCGCCTTGAAGGCCGCCAGGCACGAGCAGGTGCTGATCGTGGGCTGCGACATGCCATTTCTGTCGCACCCGCTGCTGCTGCACTTGGTGAAGCAGGCCCAACTGGCCTCGGCGGTAGTCCCGATACGAGGTGGGGAGTACGAGCCCCTATTGGCCATCTATTCCAAGGCTTGCATCCCAGCCGTCGAGCAATCCATTGCTGCTGGCCAGCGCAGGATGATTTCGTTCTTTCCCCAGATCGAACTGATGACGGTTGACGAGCAAACTCTGGCCCAGCTCGATCCGAAGGGATTGAGCTTCTTCAACGTGAACACGCCGCAAGACCTGCAGCGCGCCGAGCACTTGCTCGCACAACAGTCCGCTTAAAGCACAGGCAGACATCTAGGTGAGGGGGACACCCAAATGTCTGACTGTGAAGTGCAGTATACCGATTCGCCTTGCGAGCGTCAAGACTGCCGATTCGTAAGCGGAATCAGCCCCCGATTTGGCTTCCCGTAACGTCCCAACGGTTCACAGCCAGGGCAAAGCATGCTATCCTCGGGCACGGCAGTTCGCTATGGCCGCCAATCCGGTGCGGCAAACGGAGTAAATGTGATCAGGTTCGGTTCGCGGCTCGTGAGTACCATTGGAGTAGTGTTGCTGGCAGTTGCCTGCAACCTGCAGAGTGCTCCAGTGGCCAATCCAGATCAGGTGGCGACTGCGGTAGCCCAGACCATCGAGGCGCAGCAGACGCAAACAGCCGCAGCGGTGGCACCTAGCGAGACATCTGCTCCCGCGCCCGAAACCTCCGAACCGGAGGTCACGCCGACCGAGGCCCTCACCGATACCCCGGTCGCCACGGCTACTCCCGCGGTCCCGATGGTCAGTGTGACCACCAATACCAACTGCCGGACCGGCCCAGGCGCGATCTACGACTATCTCGGTGCGCTGCTGGTTGGTGAATCCGCGGAAGTAGTCGCCCGCAGTACAGGCGGCAACTACTGGTACATCGTCAATCCGGACAACCCGAGCCAATTCTGTTGGCTGTGGGGCGAGTATGCTCAGGTGGTCGGCAACACTGCCGTCCTGCCGGCGTTCACGCCTCCGCCCAGCCCAACACCGACCTACACCCCCACCCCGACCCACACACCTACCCCGACCCCGTAGGTCAGGGCTTCGCCAGTTCGGCCAAGAATCCATCCAGAGCGGCAACCAGCTGCTGTTCGTCGGCATAGCTGCTGACGGTCAATCGGGCAGATCGGTTCCCCAGGATCATCTTGGACACAGTCTCCCCGGCTCGGTAGCAGCACAGCACCGGCTTATCCACCCCAAGCGCAAAGGCGATCTCGTAACCGACCCCATGAGAGGGGGTCGAGACCTCGGCGATCAGTCCATCACACTCGCGAATCCAGCCCACGTCCCTTTCGTAGATATCGACCGCCGATTCCACCGCCTCGAGTTCCATGACAGACGGGTCGGCCAAATGGGCGGTTGGCACTTGATGCCCTGCGCCGACCAAGTGCCGAACGATCGTGGCATAGATCGCCTCATCACTCCGCCCTCCGGTTAGCGAGCAGGCAAAATAGAGATTCATTCCCACATGTCTCCCTTTTGTCCCGCGTTGACAGACATGCTATGATCGAAAGCACAGATGGAAAGCCGCGATCCGGTTCGCTTCCTTCAATTGGAGGTAGCCCGCCTCACCGACGAGAACAACGACCTGAAAGAGGAGGTCTCCGTTCTCCGATCCTCCGTCCGAGCGCTCAGCACGCTGCAAGACGTGATTCAACGGATCAACTCCACCACCGATGTGTTGGTCCTGCTCGATGACCTTTTGGCTTCAGCGGTTCGCACCGTGGGCGCCAGCGACGGCTCGCTGCTGCTTCGGGATGAGGATACCAACGAATTGGTCTTCGCCGTGGTACACGGCGAAGCGCGCGAGCGGCTGACTGGTTACCGCCTGCCACCCGGCAAAGGGATCGCCGGTTGGGTTGCCGAGAACAAGCGGCCACTGGTGCTGACCAACGTGCGCAACGATCCACGCCACTATCCCAAGATCGACGAAGCTTTCGGGTTTCACACCCGCTCGCTGGCTTGCGTGCCTCTGTTGGACGGTGAACGGGTATTGGGTGTCTTAGAGGCGGTCAACAAGAACTACGACCGGGAGTTCACCGACACCGACCACGACATGTTAATGGTCGTGGCACACCTGGCCGGGGTTGCCATGGTCCGGGCTGAAAAGTACGTAAACGAGAGCGCTCAGGCCTGAGCGCTACTCGGCCCGCTCCCGCAAGACCGCCCCGGTTTCCTGCTCAACCTTCTTGACGATCTTCCGTCGACTCTTGGCCACTTCGTCATCGGTCAGGGTGCGATCGTGCGCCTGGTAGATGAGTGAAAAGGCCAGACTCTTCTTACCGGTCCCGACTTGACCTCCCCGGTACAGATCGAATACCCGCACCAGTGAGAGCAACGGCTGTCCGGTCTCCAGGATCAGCTTGCGCAGGTCCTCCGCCGGAACCTGCTCATCGACGATAAAGGCCAGATCCTCGAGCACGGGAGGGAAGTTGGGCACCGGCTGAACCGGATAGCGGGACGGCACGGCGGCCTTGATCTGTTCCAGATCCAGCTCGGCGGCGGCCAGCGGGGCCTCGGTGATGGAGAACCGTTCGCTCACCATCGGGTGGATCTCCCCGATGACGCCGGCCGGCTCTCCGGCCAACGTCAGCTCGGCACACTTTCCCGGATGGTAGCTCGGGTGCCGGGCAGGTCGAAAACCGACCTCTGGAACGTGCAGCCCGGCCAGCAATTGCTCAACCAGACCCTTGAGATCGAAGAAATCCAGCAAGTGTGAACCGGAGCGCCTCCAGTCCTGTTCCGATCGCTCTCCGGTCAGCGCCAGGGACAGTCGGGAGGGCTCCTCCGGCAGCTGCTTACCGGCTACCGGGAGAAACACCGGGCCGATATCGAATAGCGCGATCCGATCTGCGTTGCGCAGGTTGCGTTCCACGGTTTCCAGGATGCTGGCCAACATACTGCGTCGCAACACCACCCGGTCCTCGGCGATCGGATTGACAATCCGGACATACTCGGGCCGGCCCGGGTCGAGCTCTGCCGCCGCACGCGCCTCGCGCTCGGGCGAAGTCAGCCTGACCGTAACGATCTCCTGCAGACCCATGGCCACCAAGAGATCGCGGATACGCTCCTCCAGATCGAGATCCGGATTGCCATATTGGGGCGGGATGCGGTCCTCGATCTGGGTCTCGGGAATCTGCTCGTACCCATGAACCCGTGCAATCTCCTCGATAAGATCTGCCACCCCGACGACGCCTTGGCCGATGTCGAGCCGGTGATCCGGAGGCGTGACACGCAGCTGATCCTGCCCGGCCTGTACCGAAAACTGCAGTCGGGTCAGAATATCGGCCATTTGATCAAGCTCCAACCGCACCCCCAGCCAACGCTGAACATCATCCGGGCTGATCTCGACAACCGCCGGGTGCGGCGGGAGCGGGTACTGATCGACCAGCCCCTCGGCCACCGTGCCACCGCTGAGCCGGCGCATCAGTTCCAGCCCGCGGCGCACGCCGCGCTCTGCCATCGCCGGATGCACGCCGCGTTGAAACCGGTAAGCCGCCTCGGAGGAGAGCCGCTGCGCGCCGGTGGTCTTGCGGATGTTGATGAAGTCCCAGGCGGCCCCCTCCAGCAGCACCCTGTGGGTGGACTCGCTGACCTCACTTTCGGCTCCGCCCATCACACCCCCAATCGAGAGTGCTCCCGCCGTGTCGGCCACCAGAATGGTGAAGTCGTCCAGCTTCCGGGTGATGTCATCCAGGGTCGTGAGGGTTTCGTTCGGCTCGGGTAGGCGGGTGATGATGGTCGGCGGCTTCCCGCCGGCACGTTTGACCAGGACCTCGTAGTCGAAGGCGTGCAGCGGTTGGCCGACTTCCAGCATCACGTAGTTGGTGGCGTCGACAATGTTGTTGATCGGCCGCATGCCAGCCAGCCGCAGCCTCCGTTGTACCCAATATGGGCTTGGCTTGATCTCGACCCCATCGATCAGTCCCAGCACGAAGCGCGGATTGAGCTGCGGCTCACGAATCTCGAGCGACACCAGCCCAACAATCGCTGGGCCGCCCCAATCCACCTCATACGAAGGCTCCCGGAGTTCGGCGTTCGTCAGCGCGGCCACTTCGCGTGCGACGCCCAGGATGTTGGCGTCGCGGGCGATGTTCGGCAGGATGGCGATATCCAGCACCACGTCGCCCATGTAGTCCACCAATGGCGTGCCGGGCTGTGCATCGTCGTCGAGCACGATGATCCCTTCGTGGTCCTCGGAGATGCCCAGTTCTTTCTCGGAACAGGCCATCGATGACGACTCGACCCCGCGGATCACGGCTGGCTTGAGCGTCATCTCCTGCCAACCCGGCTGCTTGCCGTCGTAGATGCGGGCTCCTTGCCGTGCATAGGCAACCTTTAGCGGCCGCTCCAGCGGACCGCCCCCCCGGAAGGGCAAGAGGTTGGGCGCCCCGGTCAGCACCGTGTGCTCGGCGGTCCCGTCGTAGAGCCGAGTGAGCACCAGCCGGTCGGCGTCGGGATGTGGCATCACTTCCCGGATCTCGCCCACCACGATCTTCTCCGGATCCCAAGCCAAGCCGGACACGCTGGCGTGTGAATCAGTAGCCCGACCCATTGGATGCCCAACGTAGTGCAGCTCTTCCACTTCCAAGCCGGCCTGAGTGAGGGTGTGGGCCAGTTGCTCGACCGATAGCTCGATGTCGACGAACTCCCGCAACCAGGAGAGTGGAACTTTCATGGTCGGTTCCTTGTGCGCGTCATGCTAGAACTGCTCGAGGAATCGTAGGTCGTTGGCCCAAAAGTAGCGGATGTCTTCGATCCCGTGCTTCAGCATCGTGATGCGCTCTGGTCCCATCCCGAAAGCGAACCCCGAGAACTGCTCGGGGTCGTAGCCGCCGTTAGCAAGCACGATCGGGTGCACCATTCCACTGCCCAGGATCTCCAGCCAACCGGTTCGTTTGCAGACCGGGCAGCCTTCCCCACCGCACACGAAGCACTCGATGTCCATTTCGGCTGACGGTTCAGTGAACGGGAAGTGGGCCGCCCGAAACCGGGTTCGAACCTGCTGGCCAAAGACACGGCGGGCGAATGCACTCAAGGTCCCTTTCAGGTCGCCGAACGTGATCCGCCGGCCGACTGCCAGACCTTCGATCTGGTTGAACTGCACCTCGGAGCGGGCTGTGATCTGCTCGTAGCGGAAACACATTCCAGGCACCACCACTCGTATCGGCTCCGGCGCTCGCTCACGCATCACCCGCAGCTGTCCAGGCGAGGTGTGGGTTCGCAGCAGCACCTCCGGGTCGGTGGTATAGAAGGAGTCTTGCATGTCGCGCGCCGGATGGTGGGGTGGAAAGTTCAGCAAGCCAAAGTTGTATTCGTCGGTTTCCACTTCACGCGAGCGATAAACCTGGAACCCCATCTCAGCCCAGATGTGAACGATCTGGCGCATCGTTTGAGTTGAAGGGTGCAGGCGCCCAGGATGTGGCCTTGAGCCGGGAAGCGTGACGTCCAACCGCTGCTGGTTAAGCGACTGCTCCAGTCCCAGCAGCCGAAGTGTTTCCGCCCGCTCGGCATGCGCCTGCTCCAACGCGTGCTTGACCTCGTTCACCCGGCGGCCGACCTGCGGACGCTGATCTTTGGGAAGTGCACGCAGTCCATCAAAGATCTGGCTCAACCCGGCCGACCGGCCCAGGTGAGCGACCTTCCAGACCTGAAGCTCGTCTTCGGTGGTGACGCCTTTCAGCGCCTCCAGCGCAGCCTGCTCGATTTGGTCCAGGCGATCCAGCATCATCTGCTCCCTTAAACAACAGCCCGTCCCCTAAGGGACGGGAGGCTTCCCTGTTGCTTCCGCCCGCGTACTTTTCTCCGTCGTAGCCTTTGGTGCCTGAAATTATGCCAAAATCGCTCGGCTTGTCAACGCTGGCTTCTGTCGGCTGGTCTCGGCCGCTTTGGCCCGGTCAGAAATGCCCATAGGCTTGGCCAGCGCTGTTTGATGAGGCTGTGGTCGTCGCTCACCGTTTTGTGGGTGGTCAGGTAGACGGCGCTGAGCACCAAGCCGAAGATCAGATAGGTCCATGAGTGGGTCAGGGCCCCAAACACGAACGGCCAACTGAGCAGGCTAATGCGGGTAGCCCAGAATGAGCTGCGGCTGGCCAGCCGCACGACGCCCCAGATCATGAATCCAACCACCAACGTCAACCAGGACAGGACCAGCATGGCGGCCAGCCCGGCGGTGTTGCCGCGCCCACCGGCAAATCGCAGCCAGATCATCCAGCGGGTTCCGATCACCGTAGCCAGAACCGTGACCCCGATCGCCAACTCGGTGTCCAGTACCCGGCGTGCCAGCGCGATTGCCAGCACGCCCTTGGCTGCTTCGCCTGAGAAGACCAGCAATCCGGCCCAGCGGGTCACGCTGAACGCCACGTTCATGACTCCCACGTTGCCGCTTCCCAGGCCGCGCAAGTCCTTTCCGGTGACCAACCGAGCCACAACCCAAGCAATTGGGATTGAGCC
>CAZGCX010000111.1:0-8120 GCA_964524585.1 uncultured Anaerolineaceae bacterium | reverse complement strand
TGCGAGTCGCCGGAATCACCTGGCGCTGGGTCGTATTGCGAGGAGTGATGTCAATCAAGTTGTCTTGCTTGGCCGCCCAGTCGACGCTGTTCACCGCCAGGTCTCCGTTGACCCCGACCAAGAAGGCTGCGTTTCCCACGAAGTCAGAATCGCCGATGATCACGATCCGGGTCCCGGAGATTCGGTCTTCCACCGCGGCCGCCAGGTTCAACGGGCCGACTGCTTCGATACCCTCGTCCGGCTGGACGCTCCCGTTGGCGTCTGCCAACGCCGCAAAGTCCGTTTCCCCCCACGATCGATCGCTGGTGGTGACCAGGCTGACGAAATTCAGGCCGGGGTTCTCGGTCTCGGTCGATTCGATGCTGCGGGCCGAGGGAAACTGCGCTACGAGGCCTCGCAGTCCGTCCGTGATGGAGTGCGCGCCAAAGCCAAAGGACAAGCCCACCAGTGGGTGCATGGCGGCCAGATCGATGACGAAATCGTTGCGCGCCTGGATTCCCCACTTCTGGCCCAGGTACAGATTCAGGGTGTCGGCCTCTCCCGCCAATCCGGTGCTCGGACTTGGTTCAAGCATGGCCAGCAGCGAACCTCCGTCTGACATGTACTGGTCAAGCAGCTCAATCTCACCCGGTTCCATCGCCTGCTGCGGGCCGGCGATCACCAGAACTGCCGCGTCGGCGGGGATTTCAGCCTCCGCCAGCAGGTTCAGCTGTTCCACGCTGTAGTTCTTGGACTCCAGCGCGCTCTTTAATTGACTCAGCCCGGTCTCGGCCGAGGCGCTGAAATCGAGTTCTCCGTGTCCGGTCAGAAAGTACACCGCTTTCTGCTCCGGATTGGTCAGCCGAACAATAGCCGAGGTAATCTCCACCTCGCTCGGGAAGTCCACCACCTCGTGGTTCTCCCCCACAATCACCGCCAATGAGGCGTCTCGGCTGATGCCGTATTGATCGGCGGCCAATGGATTGGAGCGCGGGTCGATGAACTCGTAATCCACAAATCCGCTCCCGAGCTCCTTGTACTGCTCTAGAATCGGACGGATCTGATCGCGGGAGGCGCTGCGGTCCGAGGTGTAGAAGCCGACCAGCTGGACTGGCTGGGCCAACTCCGACAACAGCAGTTTGGTTTCTCGTGAAATCGCAAACTGCTGGTCCTCAGTCAGATCAAAGTGTTGTGGGTGCGAGAACGCCAGATAATTCAGCACGACCAGGATGCCGGCAAAGGCCAGGGTCAGCACCAGCGCGTTGCTGCCGTACCGGCCCTGGCGGCCGCCGAGAGCCGCCTTGACCCGGTCCGGATCCAGGAACACCCCCGCTGCCAGCAGGATCACGCCGGCCGCAATCCCAACCCGGAAGATGGTGTCTGCCGGCGGGGTGAAGAGCAACTTCAGCCCGCTGGCGACCAGCGCCACAATCCCGGCCGCGAAGGCGATGGTCGAGAGGCGCGACCGCTCGAACTTCATCGCCAGCGTCGGCTCTCAACCAGCTGTGTGGCCAGGAACAAGGCCAGTGCAGTCACACTGACGAAGTACAGCAGGTCACCCAGATCGAGGATTCCCTGATACAGGTTGTCATAGTAATGGTTCAGCACCCCGAGATAGGCGACCACCTGGCTGGTGGAGCTGACGCCCGCCCGAACGCCGCCAAGGATCCAGAGCCCGAGCGTGATCGCGGCCCCGATGACGTAGGCTGCCGCAGGGCTAGAAACCAGGCTTGAGCTAAACACCCCAATGGCCAGAATCGCTCCAACCAGGCCAACCAACCCGATGTAGGCAGATATCAGCGCTCCCTGATCAATGCCTGGATCGGTGAATTGGTTGATCAGGATCGGAAACACCCAGGTGCCGGCCAGGATGGCGAGCATGAATCCCATCGAGCCCAGCCACTTGCCGACCACCAGCTCCCAATCGCGAACCGGAGCGGTTAGCAACAGCTCGAGCGTTCCCATGCGCTGCTCCTCCGCCAGCAGGCGCATGGTGAAGGCCGGCGTGACGAACAGCAAGACCAAAACCAGCGGCTGGATCAGCATTCGTCCGTCGGGCGTCATCTCGCCGGTCGGCAGGCTGAAACCCACGTTCAGCGAGAAAATCCCGCCCAGGACCAGGAAGATGAAGGCCGCCGCGATGTACGCCAGAGGCGAGACGAAGTAGTGCCGGAACTCCCGAGCGGCGATGGTCCAAATGGTTCTCATATGGCTTCGCCGTCCCCGTCGTGCTCCTCCTGGGTCAGTTGCAGGAAGATACTCTCCAAGCTGATTCCGACCGGGCTCAGTTCCAGCAGATCCAACCCGGCCCCAACGATTGCCCTGGCGGCCTCCGCCCGCAAGTCCTTGCCGGGAGGCCCCTCCAGCTCCACCGCACCTTCCCGCCCCACCGGCCGGACGGACACTGCCCCCGGCAGCTTTCCTAACAGGCTGGCCAGCGATTTGGCATCGGCCGAGGTTCGAATCAACACCTTTTCGGCGCCCGCCAACTGAGCCTGGAGATTGGCCGGAGTGTCTTCCGCCACCAGCCGGCCCTGATTGATGATCAGCACCCGATCGCAGATCTGCTGTGCTTCAGACAGAATGTGGGTGGAGAGCATGACGGTTCGATCCTCGCCCAGGCTGCTGATCAGATTTCGCACTTCGGTGATTTGGGCCGGGTCCAGGCCGATGGTCGGTTCGTCAAGGATCAGCAGTTCCGGTTCATGGATCAGCGCCTGGGCCAGCCCGACGCGCTGTCGCAAGCCCTTGGAGAGGTTCGAGATGAAGCTGTTAGCCCGGTCCGTCAGGGCGACTTCTTCCAGCACCTGCTCGATCCGCTGCTCAAGATCCGCGACCTGGCGTAAGGCGCCCATGAACTGTAGATACTCCGTCACCGAGAGCTCCGGATAGAGCGGAACCGTCTCCGGGAGGTAGCCCACTCGTTTCCTGACTTCCATCGAATCCTCGACCACATCGAAGCCAGCGACCCTGGCGCTGCCACCAGATGGCGGCATGTATCCGGTCAGAATCCGCATGGTGGTCGTCTTGCCGGCCCCATTGGGGCCCAGGAACCCGAGAATCTCGCCACGATCGGCGTGGAAAGAGATCTCGCGCAGGGCTTGATGATTCCCGTAGTTTTTGGAGAGCTGGTTTACTTGAATCAATCTCGATCCGTGGTATCGAGCGTTCGCCGGTGCGGCGCCAGGCACAAAAAACGGCCAAGTTCGAGGCGGCCGAAAAGCAGTGCGCTGGGGATCCGAGCCGAGGGTGTCAGGTACCGCAGACCAATATACAGAATCCCCCGGCGCGGAGTCAATATCGAAACCAGCTTCTCATTGAACCCTTAGGCTGCGCTCACCGTGCAGGCCTACCAGCTTTTCGACTTAGCCTTCCATTTAAGGGTCGCTTGACATCGGTTGTGCCAACTTGTACAATCGCCCAGCCTCCCCCCAAGAAGGAGAATTGGTTCATGCAAGGATTGACCGCCTTTGAGCAGGGCGCGGTCCTCACCGTTGTCGGGATCGCGATCATGGGGTTGCTCTACGCGATCTTCCTACGTGTGCAAACACTCCGCGAACCCAAGGGCACCCCGCGCATGCAGGAAGTCTGGGGTGCCATTCGGCAGGGCGCAGACACCTACTTACGGCGCCAGCTGCGCAGCATCTTGCCGCTGATCGGCGTCCTCACCGTCGCGTTGTTCCTCTCAGTCTATATTGTCCCCCCCTCCAGTGAAGCGATTGAACGATTCTCCAGCCTGAGTTCGGACAGCGTGCGCCTGGTGATCGGATTGGGCCGTTCATTGGCCTTTGTCATGGGGGCGTTGTTTAGCGTCACCGTTGGACAAATCGGGATGCGCATGGCCGTTCAAGCCAACGTACGGGTTGCCTCGGCCGCCCGTCGATCCTTCGGGGACGCATTGCGCATCGCCTACCGGGCCGGCACGATCACCGGAATGTTGACCGACGGACTGGGCCTCTTCGGAGGCACGATCATCTTCATCATCTTTGGGATCGCGGCGCCAGACGCACTGCTCGGGTTCGGCTTCGGCGGGACGCTGGTGGCGTTGTTCATGCGGGTTGGCGGCGGGATCTACACCAAAGCGGCCGACGTCGGCGCCGATCTGGTGGGCAAGGTCGAAGCCGGAATTCCAGAAGACGACCCTCGCAATCCGGCAGTGATTGCCGATCTGGTCGGCGACAACGTGGGGGATTGTGCCGGCATGGCGGCCGACATCTTCGAGTCGTACGAGGTTACCATCGTCTCGGGGCTGATCCTGGGCCTGGCGCTCTGGCGTGTGACCGACAATTTCGAGTGGGTGTTGTTCCCGCTCTTGGTTCGCGGCATCGGCGTGTTGTCCTCGATCATTGGGACCTACGCGGTGCGCGGTGGCCATGGCAAGAGCGGCGACGCCATGCGGTCCATATTCGTCGGTTTCCTGTCCTCGGCAGCGATCTCGATCGTGCTGTTTGGAGTGGTCGGTCTGGTGTACATGCGGCCGGTGCCAGGTGGCTGGTGGCGGCCGGTGTTGGCCACCACGGCCGGCGTACTGCTGGCCATCGCGATCGATCGATTGACCGAATACTTCACCGGCACCCATGGCGCTCCGGTGCAGGAGATCCGCAAAGCCACCAATACCGGTTCGGCGACCACCATCCTCTCCGGAATCGCCGTTGGCTACGAATCCAGCGTGTGGTCGATTCTGGCCATCGCGATCACCATCTTCGCCTCGGTTCTCATCTTTGGGCACATCCCCGGCGCCAGCGCCACCGAATCGGTCACCTACATCCTGTACGGCGTGGCGATGACCGGAATCGGCATGCTGACCCTGACCGGAAACAACGTGGCCATGGACTCCTACGGACCGATTGCCGATAACGCCAATGGGATCGGACAGATGTCCTGGGGAGACCAGGATGACGCGGACACTGTGGCGGCCAAGCAGATCATGGCCGACCTGGATGCAGTGGGGAACACGACCAAGGCGATCACCAAAGGAGTCGCGATCGGTTCTGCGGTGATTGCGGCAGTAGCGCTCTTCGGCTCCTTCCTGGTCGACGTCAGCCGGGCCCAGGCAGGCCTTGGCGTTCCACTGGCTCAGCAGATTCAGACGATCGGAATCCGGGTCGATGTACCCCAGGTCTTCGTCGGACTGTTGATCGGCGGGGCGCTCCCGTGGCTGTTCTCGTCCTTTGCCATCAACGCGGTCAGCCGGGCGGCCTCGCAAATCGTCGAGGAAGTGCGCCGACAGTTTGGGCTGGGTGTTTTGGAGGGCCGGGTCGCGCCAGACTATTCGCACGCGGTTGAAATCTCGACCACTGCTGCTCAAAAGGAACTCCGGCCGCTGGCATTGCTGGGCGTGCTGACGCCGATCCTGGTTGGGCTGGTCTTGAAAGTTGAAGCACTTGGTGGTTTTCTTGCCGGGATCATCCTGTCCGGTCAGCTGCTGGCGGTGTACATGAACAACGCCGGTGGAGCCTGGGACAATGCGAAGAAGACGATCGAAGACGAACCCGCGGACCCGGCCAACAACACCGGTAAGGGTTCACAACGGCACATGGCTGGAGTGGTGGGTGACACCGTCGGCGACCCGATGAAGGACACCGCCGGTCCGGCGCTGAATCCGATGATCAAGGTGGTCAACCTGGTATCCGTGATCATTGCCCCGATCGTGGTGCAGTATGAAAAGCTCAACCTGATTGGCTGGTTGGCGGTGGCCGGGTTGCTGGCGCTGCTATTCTGGGCGGTGTCGCAAAGCAAGCGCCCTGCGCCCGAGATCCGAGTGAAGGGTACTTCGGCGGCCGACTGATCCTGGCCGGCAGATTTCACAACATGAATCGCAGGCCTGGCGCGCGCCAGGCCTGTTGCTTTCCGGCATCGGAGATCCAACATAGAATTGCCCGCTTTGGTTGCGCAAGGCAGGTCCAGGTGATCGACCCAAATCGCGCGCCGACCACTCTCCCGGCTGGTCGAACGGCGGTGCGCCTCACCTTACTGATTCTTTCTACAGGGGCGTTAGTGGCGCTGCTCGCGATCTACCCATTTGAGCAGGTGCAGTTCTGGGGTTGGGATGTCTCAGTCTTTCGAGCCGGGGCAAAGGCGCTGCTCCACGGGTCAAACCCCTACCTTGCCCAGAATGTGGTGGCCTTCTCCGATGGCGCCGAGCTGGCTAGCATCCCGTATTTCGTCTACGCACCCTTCTTCGCACTGCTGATCGCTCCGCTGGCCCTGGTCCCCCCGGAAGTCGCGACGCGCATCTGGTTTGTTTTCAACCTCGCCTGCCTGCTGGCCGCGGCCACCCTGGCAATGCGCCTGAGCGGCTGGCTGCCGGAGCCAAAGCGGCTGGCCTTGGTGGCCCTGGCGGTCGCGATCTATCCCCCAACCCGCACGCTGCTGGTGATCGGGCAGAGCACCGGATTGATGCTGCTGTTGCTGGTCTTTGCGGCCCGATGGATTCGGTCCGACCGGCCATGGCTGGCCGGGATTCCATTGGGCCTGGCTTTTTTCAAACCCCACCTGCTGCTGATCCCTTTTTTTCTGGCGATCCGAAGGCAGTGGAGGGCGCTGGCGGCGTTTGCTGCCACCCTGGCCATACTCAGCCTGCCCTTCATCAGATTGGCCGACGACTGGGTTCGCGCGCTGCTTGAAACTCGAGGCGTGAACCTGGACTACGGATGCGTCGACTTCTCCTCACTAAACATGCTGCTGAGCTGTTTGTCAGTCGGATCCATCGGGCAGTTGCTGGTCCTGGGGCTGGTCTCTGGCGCCGCGGTTTGGCTGGTGCGACATCCGGTCGATCCGGCCAGCTTCCGTTTTCTGCTTCAGCTGGGACTGGTGGTCTGCTTGGGACTGATGGTCCTCGATAACGTCCGGGTAGCTGATCTGGTCCTGTTGATCCTGCCGGCGCTGATCGCCCAGCGGGCGGCCACGCCCGCGCTCCCCCGCTGGGCGCGTTTGGCGGCGACCGGGTTGCTGCTGTCGGTACTTGCTGGCCCATACTTGGTGCAGGGATATGGCGTGGCGATTGGAGAGCCACTGCTGTTTGAACTGCCGATTTGGTACGCCGGGCTGGCGGTCGCGGTGTTCCTGGCGCTTGCAATCCCACTCGCGCTGCTCCCGCCTCCATCGGAGGTTCCAGTTGGCTGAAAACAGTCCCGGGGTCACCCGGAGGGTCATCGGTATCCTTGAAGTGTGCGGGATGGCCGTGATTCTGGGCCTCGGCATTTACCTGCGGTTCGTTCGGCTGACGGCCACGCCCGGCTACTACAGCGATGAGGGCACGTTGCTTGACATCGCCCACCACCTCCTTCGAGGGAAATGGCAGTATATGGCGCTCAACCGCTCGACACTGCTGGTCGCCAGGATGCCACTCTTTCCGCTGCTTCTGGCTGGTGCTTCAAGGATCATGGGCGAGGGAATCGCGACCCTACGGACGCTCACTGCCACGCTTGGCATTGGCTCCATTCTGGGCACCTACGCCTTGTCCAGGCAGCTGGGGGGGCGGGCGCTTGGAATCATCGCTGCCGCGATCCTGGCGATCCACCCGCTGGCAGTGGTCTACAGCCGGCTCGGATTCAGCTACAACCTGCTGGCCGTGCTTGCCCTGCTCGTAGGAATCCTGACCTTGCAATTCACTGATCGCGGATCGCTCCGCCCGATCTTCCTGGCCGGGCTGCTGATCGGGATCGGCACAATCTCTGACCTGTTGATGGCGGTCTATCTGATCCCGGTCGCCCTGATCGGCACATCCCGCGGCCGCAAGGCGGTGCTGGCCTGCTTGCTGGGTGCTGCGCTGCCGGTTGTCGTCTATGCGGCCTACATGTGGCTGACCGCTGGTTCAGCGTTCATGTTTGATCTGAGGTTCACTCTTGGCCGTTTGGGCGCGGTCCCCCTTTACGGTCAGTTTCCGGTGGCCACATTGAACTACGCCCGCTTGCTTCAGCTTGATCCGTGGTTTATCCCTGCCGTGTTTGGCATCTTCGCGATGCGTTCCAATCGCAATCGCTGGTTCATGCTGTTGATGTTCCTATTGCCACTCCTGCTGATCGCGCGGTCGGTCACTGGACTGGCCGGTCTCGGCTACTACTACTTGATCGCGGTCCTTCCTTTTGCGACGATTGGGATTGCGCAACTTGTGCTGGTCGGCACCCCGCAGGTGTTGC
>CAZGCX010000110.1:0-8195 GCA_964524585.1 uncultured Anaerolineaceae bacterium | reverse complement strand
GGCCAGTACAGCTCCGCTGGCCGAAAGCATGACCAGAATCGAGATTTCGTATGCTGACTGCATCGCCCTAACCGGCCGCCGGCCCGCTACCTCGGCGCGTACAGGCCCAGGTGATCGTTGAACGGAATCAACCGTTTGTGCTGGGAGGCGAGCGCGGCGGGGGGAAAGTCGTCGACCGCCAGGATGAAGGTGTTGGAACCCCGCACGCGCTCGACGCACGCTTCGATTTCATTAATCCCGCAGTTGTGGATATCACGCGGGAACAGGTAGTACTGAATGTAGCTCACGTAGGAGAAGTTCCCCAATGGCAACCGCGGTGGAAGAATGACCCGCGCATCGTCTGGCACCTGATCGCGCAAGAAACCGATGTAGTCGGCGAACTGCTCTCCGTTCAAGAACAGCGCCGTCCGCCGCCAGACCGGAAGATCCCAGGCCTGTGCGACCCGGCGGCCCCAGGGAACAGCGTAGTCGTGCGCCACATGCCACAATTGAAACGCCACCGCGGCTGCAAGCAGCAGTGCGGTGAACCTGCCGCCAACCTCCCGAAGCGGTCCAGCTTGCCGGTGAGCGATGTCAGACCCTGCTGGGGTAGTCAATCGGAAACCAAGAAGACCTGAATGCTTCCGGGGTCGGCGACCAACGCCCGGTCGATACAGCTTCCTTCGCTGGCCACGATCAGCTCCCAGAAGTCGGGCAGCTGGCTGATCATCTCCGGGGTCACGTAGAGCGCACGCACTTGACGAGCCAGAAGCACCTCGCAGAGCGAACTCCCCTGGCCAAGTGGCGCAGCGAGATCGGCCCGCTCCACGTGCGACATCCTGGCAGCCAGCGCCGGCAGCGGAACATAGGCATAGACCCCTGAGCCCTGCGGAAGCCGTTCTAGCAGGAATTGCACTGCCCGGTCCATGGGCGTCCGGCCGATCTCGGGATAGTTGGGAAATGAGTATCCGTCGCGCAAGATGACGCCTGCAAGAAGCAGGACCAGCAACCCAAGCGTGGCCGGATAGGCGACGTCGTGGGATGTACGCTGAGCGAACCACCAGACCCAGAGCGCCAGCAACGGCACAACGCCACCCACTGCGATCGCCAGCTTGTCATCGACGAATCCAAAGACAGCAAGTCCCAGCAGCGGCGCCGACCAGAGCGCCTGTCGACCCAGGTCGACAAGTTCGCGGCACAGGAAGTCTGCCCCGAGCGCGGCCAAGACCAGCACGGCGCTCTGTTCCAATAGGACGAACCCGGCACGCAAGTAGAACGCCAGGTACAGCGCCGAGTGCAGCGGCCAGATCAGCAGCAGCCCCAGTTGAAACCACGCTCGACGGCGGTACAGCGCCAGCGCCCCGACCAGCGCCAGGTAGAACAACGGTGGGGCAAGCCGCTGACCGTATGCCGAAAGCAACACATCGGGCAAGCTGGACAGGTTGTGTTTGACCTGACGCGTGAACACGTCGGGATGGCGCAGAATGACCCTGGCCAGCGATCGCGAGTTCTCGTCATCGCTGCCGATCAGCGCGGTGACGTCCTGCGGGTTCAACCGGAAGTTGGATCCCACTGACCAGGTGTATGCGGTATATCCGCGGTAGCCTGTTCCCAAACTGAAATCGCCCTGCGGGAGGCCGCGCACGACCACGTAGCCAATCACCAGCGCCACGGCCGGTACTACGCAGGCCGCGATGAGCTTGACCGTGCGTTCCCTGCGCAGTGCGAGGTACACACTCGCGACCAGAAAGACGGGGTATAGAAACAAGCCGTCGTTGCGAGACAGCGCAGCCAGACCCAGATACGCCGAACCGAGCCACAGCTGCTTGATATCAGGCTTGTTGTTGTAAGCTACGACCCTGGCCATCGCCAACGCCGACATGGCGGCGAACAGCGCGTCGCTGGGATTTCGCAGAATACCAGTGAGCGATACCCCTGCCAGCATCAGGCACGGCAGGAGCCAGCGGGGAAAGAAGCGATCGAACTGGCGGCCGAGATGATAGAAACTGAACCACAGCAGGCTGAACAGCACGCCCCGGCCGAGCGCAGCCATCCAGGAGAACCAATCCGGGGAGTGCTGCACTGCCAGGTAAATCGGGGCGTACACAACCGAAGACAGCGGACTCCATTCGAACTCACGGGTGTACCCCCGCACGAGGCTCCGTCCGCTATCGATGTACTTGGTTTCGTCGTGTGGGTTGAGATCGTTCAGGGTCGGCATGAGGTCCGGCGAGACCAGCAGCAGGCTGGAAGCGAATAGCAGGCCGACAGCCAACCATTGCCAACTGAATCGCCTGATGCCTGTCGCGGCGGCGTGCGTCATGCCGGGAAGAC
This sequence comes from uncultured Anaerolineaceae bacterium, assembly GCA_964524585.1. Lineage (GTDB taxonomy): Bacteria > Chloroflexota > Anaerolineae > Anaerolineales > E44-bin32 > JADFRG01. The sequence goes on along the minus strand of CAZGCX010000110.1, from coordinate 5,882 downwards.
TACCTGATCTCGGTTCATCAGTCTCCATCCATCGGTTCGGCGGCAAGTGCGGGCGTGCGCCGGAAATCCGGGTCAGGCGGGCCCTGCGCCAGTGCAGCCGCTAGCGCTCCCGGGACGAAGATCAGCACCTGCGGAACCAGCAGCACGCGGGTCTCGGCCAGCACCGCCGAAAACAGGTGCACCACAAACCAGATCGGCACGAGTGCGAGCATCCAGCGCCGCAGCAATACCGGAATCTCACCCAGGCCGACGACGGCCAGCACCGGAAACACGCTGAGCGTTCCCGCCAAATGTGCCCAGGTTTCGGACCGAAAGAGATTGTAAGTCAGCAGCCCCAACCCCGGATCGTTTCCGTAGGCCAATTTCAGCGGGCGGGATCCGATCAGTAGTCGCAGCCCGAGATATTCCATGAGGCCAATCGCAAAGCAGATGATCGCCACCCCTAGCACACGGCCCTCCCAGCCTGCCCTTGGTCGATAGGTCGCTGCCAGCAGCAGCAGGGGAAGCAGAACTATGGTCTCCCGATTCAGGGTGCCGATCGCAACCAGCGGGATCAGCCAACGGTAACTGCCGCGCAGGATCACCAGCGCGCCGACCAGGTACAGGGCGACGTCGGTGTAGGTGTTGAATGCCAGATCACTATCAAAGAGCGCGTGGGTCATGCTCCAGGTGATTGCAGCCAGACCGATTAGAGCCGCAATCCGCCCGATACCAAGTCGCCGATAAAACGCGTAGGCCAGCGAGAGGATGGCAATGTTTTGGACGACGCGGAAGGCGATGAAAGTGATAGGGACTGCCTTCGCGACATCCGAGGCCTGAGCAAGCCGGAGCAATGGGCTCAAGACCAGTTCGGAAAGCACTCGATACGCCCATGGATCGGGGGCAGTCCCTCGCAGGACGGCGATGTGGCGCCCGAGCTGCTCGGTCTCGAGGTAGCTTATCCCCAGCTTCCCGACTTGGAAGTAAGCCCCGACCAAGCCCAAGATCACGATCAGGCTCGGGACCAGCACACGGGAGCCCAATCGATCAGCAGAATTGGCTGCGGGCCGTCGCATCTGTCTCCTCACTCACTTGGTTTGGTGGACCAGCTGCTGGTAGAGATACCCCGGCTCAAAGGCCGGCCCGTCTCCAGCCGGTTGTTCCTCCAGCGCGAATGTGTCCCCTCCAAGACTGACTTCAGTGCGCCTATCCGTGACCCGGCCGTCTGCGGTGGAGAGTAGGATCACCTGACTCCACGGACGCACAACGTACCGAAAGCTGTAGTCCAGCGCCTTGATCTCGACCGAGTTGTGCAGCGAGCGTTCCATCCACTCGGTCGAGAGACGATACACCTGGGGTTTGCGTTCCCAGTCATCTGGAAAGCCGTACACATACTGCATCACCAATGGCAGATTCCAACTGTTGGCATCGATATAATGTGTGTCGATCAGGCCGTCCGGATCGATGAAGACCGTCGATCCATTGGTCAGGTCGGGGACGTAGCTCTCCAAGCTGGACCACAAATGACGTTGCAGTGCCCAGGCCTCAGTGTAGTCTCGTTGCACGATGACACCGAATCCGACTAGCAAGGACATCACCGCAGCCAACAGCGGAATCAACACGCGTCGAGCTCGCTCCCTGACCGCAAGAGAGAACAACAGGTACCAACCGCTCGACCAGGTGAGGGCTGCCCCAACCCCGGCCGCCAGGTGGACCCGCGTATCGCGTCCGCTGATGGCGTACGGTCGAACCGTAAACGTGAGCAGGTAGGACAGACCCATCATGATCAAGCCCGTAACGATGAGCCTGACAAGCCTGGCAGAACCCGGCGCCAGACCTGACTCAGTCCCCCTGGCCGGAGCGTTGCGCCAGGCAGAGCGAGGATCCCGGATCACATGGCGAACGAACTCCGCTATCGTTTCGGTGTGCTTAGGTTGGAGCAACAGGCCGAGAACCGGCCAGTAGACTGCGAACCCAATCAGCGAAGCAACTGCGATTTCGCCATCCATCTGAAGCAGGGTTTGCACAGGTCGAAGCAGGTAGCTTCCCAACGCGACGGGTGGCCCCTTCAGCGCGTGCACCAGGGGCACTGCCAACGCTTCTGACGGTGTCAGATCAAGTACCCGGCCCTCGCCGGCGATGAATCGAACTGTCACAAGCAGGCCCATCATCAGCAAGCCGAGAACCACATGCCGGCCAACCCGCCTGATCCAATCACGGTCCCAAATGGGTTCGAGCAGTGGCACCGCCAAGAACACCGGGAAGGCGCTCTCGTAACTGAGCAGCGAGCCTGCCGCAAGGACATAGCTGACGACACGCCGCTGGCTCAGGTAGGCCAGGCTGGCTAACAGGAGATAGGTCAGCGACTGCTGCAGTCCCAAAGCGTGATCAAGAAACGCCTGGGTCGTGTCGCCAGAGAACAGCGCGTACGACAGCCCACCGAGCAGCGCCAGACTTGGGCCCGCAGCTCGGCGAAGGAGCGCATAGAACAGCACGGAATTCAGCCCGACGATCGCGAATGCCGTGCGGTACGCAGGTGCCACCGTCCCTTGGCGCCCCACGGCGTGCGCCAACAGCAAGATCGTGGTGTCGTATAACGGCCGACCCTGTCGCGCGAACAATCCGCCCAAATCCTGCAGCTCCGCGCGAATCTGATCCCAAGAACTCGCCATTGCACGGACCACGATGGTGTAGTCATCTTCGTAGAAGCCGAAGGAATCGGAATGAAGGTAGCGCGCCGCCCACAGGCTGGCCAGGATCAGCAGCACGCTGAGAACGGCCCCCTGCGGACGGTGGAGCAGGGACGAGAAGCGCTGAATGGATCCGGTTTGGCGATCGTGCACAGTGGTAATCGACTCTGGGCTCAACTCGATTCCACCGGCGCCCGATCGCTGCTGGTCAGTCACCGAGCTCCGCCTCGGCGGCGGCGTACAGGCGGACGTAGCCAAAGTCCCGACGAAGCGGCATTCCGTTCAACTCCACCCGCTCCCCGCAAATGGTGCAGATTACTGCGCACGGCCGGAATCCGGAATCTGCAAGCCGAGCGAGTAGAGGCAGCGGGTCAACGACTTCCAGGCGGACGCCGCTTTGTGGAGCATCCAGCAGCCACCAGATCAGGTATTCCAGTTCTCCGGAGTCGATGCGCAGCCCGACTTGATGGCAGCTCATGGCCCCAATCTCGCTCGCGGCCTGAGTGAACGGTGCCCGCAACCCAGGACTGGCGGCGAATGCGATCTCGGCCGCCGGAGCGGTGAAGACGCTGTGCACTCGGGTCGGCCAGGGTGGTCGGCCGATCACGGGCCGAGTATTGTTCAGCAAGGCATACGGAACTGCAGCGAGCAGCAGCACGGCCGCTGTCATCCCGCTTAGACCGCGCCGGCCGAACCGCTCCAGGGCCGCGCCGAAGACCGGCGCCCATAAGATGAAGAACGGCAGCTGCAACCGCACACCGAAGGGGGATCCTGCCAACGAGATCGCCCACTGCAACAGCAGGAATCCGAGCAGGCTCATCGAGGCGTAGGCAGGCGCTGCGGGTCCCAGCCGCCGAGGCCGACCCAGCAGCAACGCCGCCAACGCGATGGGGACCAGCGCCAGATGCACCGGATTCCCGGCCGTGTCCTCGTGGTTCCAAGCCGCATTCTGCAACACCTCCAGCGTCCCTCTGCCCACCAGACCCGGGAGGTGGTCCAGCAGATTCCAAAGCGAAGTGTTGACCAGTTGTGAGGGAGAGGTCAGGTTGAGCGCCACCGCGTGGCCGACGGATCGGATCCCCCAGCCCAAGACACGACTTCCCGCAGCCGGCAGATCGATCTCGCCGTCCGGCCGGCGCGCGCTGTCCCTGGCCGAAGCCAGCGCCGAAGGAAACGCAAGCTCAGCCCCAACCTGATCTGGACTCCCATAGAGACCGCCGTAGGTTCGCAAGTTGCGTTGCCAAACACCGAAGTTGAGCACCACCACTCCCAGCACCAGGAAAGCCGCCGCGCCGGTTGATCTGCCAACCGACTGCTGGCGCGCCCGTGTCCACAGGTAGCTGACCAGGAAAGGCAGCGCGAACACGGCAAAGGTGGCCTTGGTCAGCATGCCCAATCCTGTTGAGGCAGCCAGGTAGGGCAACTCATCACTCGTGGATCGTCGCTGCCAACTCAGTACGGTCCAATAGGCAACCGCCAACGCCCACATTGCGACCGCATAGTCGTTCTGGGTGCTGGTGGCCTGCAGCACGCCCATGGGAATACTGACTGCAAACGCGGCGGCCGCGAGCTGTGCGCGCCGCCCCGCACCGAGTAATTCTGCAAGGGCACTGGCTGCGATCACTGAAACGAGCATACTGAACCACTGGACCAGCGCGGCAGGTTGATCGCTTCCCCACAACACCCTCAAATTGAGGATGGCAGTCTCTGCCCAGTCGGGGTAGAGCAGCTGGGGATGATAGCTGGCGGCATAGTGGGCCAGGCTTCCGTCCTGGGCCCAATGCATCACGCGAGCCATGTGGTAGTGCAGCGAATCGACGTTGTTGGCCGGCGACTTGAACCCGACCGCGAACAACATGCCGGCAAGGACAAGCATGCCCAGCAATAGAGATCGCTCGGCCCAGCTATGCGGGAGTCGCAGTCGGCTCAGTCGACTCCGACCGCGGCGCAGGTGTCCACTGCGCAGCCCCCAGCCAAGGACGAGCGCCAGCATGATCGACCAACTGACGGCGAGTTCAGGGCGACGGATCCATTTCAGCGCGCCCAGCCCCTCTGAGACCAGGGCGATCAGCGTGCTCCAGATGACGAAGGCTTTGAGCAGCGCGCCCCGCCAGCCCAGGCGCTCGTCCGACGCATGCCCCACGAGCGCGATCCAGAGAACCACCAAGACTGCGATGGGCAGTGAAATCAGCATTGGGCGAATCCGGGCACAGTCAGATCCGCACGGTCAACTACCGGGCAGCGGCGGCAGCCGGCCGGGCAGCAGCAGGCGTGCAATCTCATAAACCGGGTACAGGGAAAAGAACAGCTGAGGGTAGGCATACCAGATCAACAAAGCGCCCACCGCAAGCATCAGTACCGTCGCCTCGAGCCGCGACATGTCACTGTGATCTGATGACATATACCCCTCGTGCGCGCTCGCGCAAAACTGACCCGTCACTGGCGCAATTCCGCAGGATTGCGATCACGGTGTCATCCGTATGCTCCGGCGCAACGACCAGATAACGCGTGCCTCGCTCTTGCATGTCGGCGGCGATCTGCTGGCAGGAGCTGCCCTCCACGATCGGCACATAGACCACGGGTTGACTGAAGTCGGCCCGGAACAGCGGGTACACGAAGCCATTCCCCGTCACGTTGTATCCCAGGAGCTGGTCGACTGGCGTGACCTCCAAGGCATTGGGGTACGCATCCGGCATGTTATCCCGGAACACAGCGGCATGCCGCCCTGAAACTGGCAGGTCCAGCATCGAGCGGAACTCATCCGCTGACACCCGTCCATAGTTGAGGGTCGCGGCGAAGCTCAGAGCCAGGCTCCCCATCGTAGCGAAGATCAGCAGCCGCCGCAGCGCCCTGACGCGGTCGCCTGCCAGAGCATCGAAAGCGAGGGCGTACGCCAGGGCGAAAATCGCCGGAAACCAGATGAGAAACCGCATGTTCCATGGGCTGGGGCCGGCGGAGAGAAACAGCGTAAGGAACGACAAACCGAAGCCCAAGGACACCGCCCGAATCTCCGGCCGGCGAAGCGCGGCCCAGGCTAGAGCAGGAATGCCGAGACCGTAGGCGAACCACCCCCAGCCGGTGCTGTTGGGCAGGTCGGGCCGAATAGGATCTTGCTTATCCCCAAGCTTGGACACGAAGCCTTTGAGATTGAGCGCCAACTCCCCCACGTCGATGCGAAACTCGGAGTCGGGTCCCTCCAGTAGAACGCGTCCG
>CAZGCX010000109.1:0-8220 GCA_964524585.1 uncultured Anaerolineaceae bacterium | reverse complement strand
CTGAGCCTGCGGTCAAGGGCGATACCGCCACCGGCGCCACCAAGATCGTCACCACCGAGACCGGCCTGAAAGTGACCGTCCCGCTCTTCGTCGAAACTGGCGACACGATCCGGGTCGATACCCGCACCGGCGCCTACGTCACGCGCGTCTGATCCAGTCTGCTAGCACTCCAGCCTGATACAATTTGGCTATGCGCACTCCGGCGGGAACTGAGTGTCCCTATTACTTCGAGGATTTCCATCGCGGCCGCGAGATTCAGGAATGTCGCTTGATCGACGGCACGCCCAACGGCGGCACCTGGGCGCCCGACCTGTGCGGTAAGTGCCCGGTCCCGCGTATTTCGCGCGCCAACGCCTGCCCGAATCTGGTGCTGGAGGCGAGGGTCAAGAGTGGACTGCTCGGCCTGATCGGCCGGCGGGTCGAGGTCAGCGCCGCCTGCCTATACACGGCCGGCCCGGTCGATGAGCCCCAGGTTGGCTGCGGTCACTGTCACGAGGCGTTCGACCTGCCCCCGGTCTTGGAATAGGGCCCGCTGTCAGATGATTCACCCAGAGCCTGACCAGCCGCATCTGATTTGTAAGGTCGCTGTACGTTTGGCCTACTTGAATTCAGGTGGGCTTTCCCCGGATAATGGTGCTGGACCTGTCCGGGTTTGTTTTCGCATACCTGTGGGATAGGGATCAGGCGGCCGGCCGGCAAAGGTCCGTCGACTGCTCTGCAACTGTGGAACCAAGGATGTAATGACCGACACCACCAAAGCTGCCATCATCCTCATATTCTCCATCGGCCTGGTCGTCAGCTACCCAGCGCTGATGTATCCGCCAATCCAAAAGGGGGCCCGTAGGCTGCTGCACCTTCTCGGTTGGCCGATTCGGGCCGTCAAGCGGGCCCACAAGGCGATCGTTGGATTCCCCGATCGTTGGCGCGGGCTCAAGGCCGACATCGAACGCCTGTCGGAGTTGGCGCAGGCGCGGGAAGCCGAGCTGACCGCAACCGCCGGGCGGATGTGGTTGGAAACCCAGCTCTATACCTACAAGCCCAGCGATCTGATCCGCAATGCCGACCGCAACCACGCCAGCCTGGCTGAATTGCACGCTGAACTCCGGGCGAAGACCTTCGGCCGCCCGGTCTCAAGTGAGGCCTGGTTCAAAGAGCACGAGCAGACATTTCGGCCGCCGCCGCTGGAGAAGTGGTGGCAGGTCGACCTGTGGTTCTCATGGGCCATATGGAAGCTGCTGGCATTTGTCTTCATCTCAGCCTATGTCCTGCCGCGGCGCTATCCAGCCTATCGAGTTCGGAGTCCCCGGCGGCTGGAAAAGCTGCTTTCGGAGTGGCGTTCGCTCACCCGCCGACAGGCCCTGCTGCGCACCTCGATGGAGAAGATTCCGGAGCAGACCCGCGAGTACGATCAGCAACAGTCCTTCAAAGAGCTCGAGCAGAAGCAGCGTGAGGCCGAGAGGGCGCTTCAACGGCCGCTTCAGACCGCCGAGGTGGCGATCGATGTGGCTAAGGGCTACATCCGGAGATTGAAGTTCAGACGGCGGCATGCCCCGACCAAGGGATCGGCGGTCCTGTCGCTGGATCAGGCGATACAGCAGTGGCAGGTCAAGATCCGCCAGATCGAACGCGCGCGTGCCGAGGGCGCGTCGGCGAGGGAGTTCATCCAGTCGGTGCACGCTTTGGAGCGCGACATGTCTCTGGCCGGCACCTATGCGGTCAAAGTCGTGCAGGTGGAGCGCCGCGCCCAGCAAATCCGCAGCCTCCACAAGCGACTGAAGCGCCGTTCGCGTGACCTGCGTATGCCGGACGATGTGCTCCAAACCATTACCAACAGCATCCGTCGAGAGCTTTCTGTGCTTTGGGCCGGCGCCCGTTGGAACGAGCTGGAAGTGGTGTTGGAAGAGATCCGCAAGAACATGGTGATCTACGAGAGCGTGATCCTGAGCCGGGTCTGGCATCTGCAGGCCGGAACGTTCGAGCAATTGGTGGACATTGTCTTCCGGCCGGAGGTGGCAGCTAGAGACTCCCATATCCGGTTCAGCCCGGAAGCCGGCGAGTCGGTGCGACAAGCGGCCAACGGTTCCTCAAGAGTTTCCCCGTTCGTGGAGCGCGTCGAAGAGCACGCCAATGGCGATCGAACCCGCTTCACTGATCGTAACTAGCTGCGTTACCCCCACCCAAGTCGAACGGACGCTCGCCGGGCAGACGTCGTTTTCGATCCTGTCCGTTGTTCGCGCTTGGCACTGCCCAGCGACTGATCGCTGAGCCGAAGGCGAAGTCATTCCGGGATGAGCCGCGATAGACTTGAGCTGGCAAGTCCCACGCCCGCCCATGATCGACCAAGAGCAATATGACCGCATTTCTGGCACTCTGCCGATTCTGCGCCAGGCAGATTCCGAGCTAGCGCGCGAGGTCCGCGAGACCGCCTACCTGGCCCGGATTCCCACCGGACGCGACATATTCCGTCCCGGCGATCCGGTTGACCAGATCCCGCTGCTGATCTCTGGATTGGTGCGCGTGTATCAGATCGGAGAAAGCGGGCGCGAGGTTACTCTCTACCGGTTTCGTCCCGGCGAGTCTTGTGTGTTGACCGCCAACTCCATCCTGAGCGCTCAACTGTATCCAGCGATCGCCACCGTCGAGGAAGATGCTGAGGCACTGATGGTAGCTGCATCCGATTTCAGCCGCTGGGTGGGTCAGTACGACGCCTGGCGTGATTTTGTGTTCGAGCTGGTCTCGCTGCGGTTGGTCAGCCTTATGACCATTGTGGACGAAGTGGCCTTCCGCAGGCTCGACACCCGGGTGGCGGCTCTGTTGCTGGAGCGCGGCCAGCAGCACAACCCGGTGCCGATCACCCACCAGGAGATCGCCGACGAGCTGGGTAGCTCGCGTGAGGTCATCAGCCGATTGTTGGAGGATTTCTCCCGAGCTGGACTTGTCAAGACCGAGCGCGGCAGCATCGAGGTGCTGGATTTCGGGGCGCTCGAAGCTCGGGCAACAGCCTGATCGCCACCCCCGGCCGACCGGTACCGGAAACACTGGCGCGCGGCAAGCCTCCTGATTCGTCCAACGGGCAAGAGCCCTCGAAACGGTCCTTTTCGCGTGACTTAGTCACGGAAAACCGACGCTCCATCTCATAGACTGAAGCCAGTTCAAACCCAAATTCAGTGAGGAGATGGATCGATGAACCCGTTTGTTAGATTTATGGCATCACCCGCCGGCCGGATCACCCGGTTCGTGGCTGGCGCGGCGCTGATCGCCTGGGGCTTGCTCGGCCTGGGCGGTACGGTCGGGATCGTGGTGGCGGTGATCGGCGCAGTCCCGTTCCTGGCCGGTGTGTTTGACTTCTGCGTGCTTGCGCCGCTCTTCGGAAACCCGCTTCAGGGCCGCAAGATCCGAGCAGGCTGACCCTGAGCGAAGTCTTTTGGCGCTGACGGGCGGGAGCCGATCTCCTTTTCCGGCCCAACATGGTGCCGATGCTGGCGCTCGCTTCTCGCCAGCCCGCCTGCTATTCCATGGGCATTTGAGGCGAGCCGGTTCCGGTCTCCAGGTAATCCTTGAGGCTTTGGAGGTAGAGCGCCCAAGAGAAGTTGATGTTGGGGAACGGCCCCTCGATCGATGGCCAGCCACGGTGGCCGAACAGCAGCATGGTTCCGGCTTCCTTCGGCATCAGATCCCAGGTCACAGTCGTACCGGGCCAACCGGGCACCGGCGAATCGAGTGCGGCCCAAACCACCCGCCTGCCCCGCTCAGCCTCATCTACCCGCATCTTGAATACAGTGTCGCCGCCGTCAAACACGAAGTCGACCTCCGAGCCAATCTCCGGCCGGGAGCTGTTGTTCTCGGTCCACCACTTGGCGACCTGGTCGGCCTCGGTAATGGCCGCGAAGACCTTCTTCGGATCCGCGGCTATCTCGAGCGAGTGTACGATGTCCGGCATATCTAGCTTCCTTTCGTTCGATATTCAACCGAATGGTTGAATAATATCGGGCGGTCCGGATACTGTCAAGGCCGAAGAGGAAGTTGAGCGGGTTATCGGGATTGTCCGCCGCTCCACTGTGAGCCGAAGCATGTACCGCGACCCGGCACCTATCGGACGAGACCTTCCACATTGTCGAAGCAAGCTGCCCAGCCCGCTTGATGCCCCTCCCGTACCAGATCTTGCAGAAATCCCTCGTGGAGCAGGACCACCTCGGTTTCCTCCCCGCGATCGAAGAACTCGACAGTGACCTGGGTCGAAGGCGAACGCCCGGCGGCGTTCTCCACGACCCAGCTGTAGACCAGTTTCTCCGGGGGGCGCACCAGGATGAAACTCCCAAGGATGGTAGATGGGGCGCCGTCGGGCATGGTCAGTCTGTATTCGTATTCGCCGGACGGACGCAGGTCAATCCGCGCGCTGCGAACTTCGACTCCCGGGCCGCCCAACCAGTTCCGGATCTGTGCCGGATCGGTCCAGGTTGCGAAGACCACCTCACGCCGGGCTGGGATAAGGCGCCTGAGTTCGAGCGGCGGGAGCAGGCGGGCAACCTCGCCGCTCATGTTTCGCGGCCGAGCAGATCGGCCAACTGCGTGAGACTGGCATCCCAGAAGTCCCGGTAGGCGACCAACCAGGTAAGCGCCTCGAGCAGCGGTGAGGCCTCCAGCGACAGGTAGTGTGATCGGCCCTCAATCCGGCGGCGCACCAACCCCGCTCGTTCCAACACTTGTAGATGCTTGGAAATGGCGGCCAGACTGCTGTCGAACGGCCGGGCTAATTGGGTTACAGTCGCTTCTCCCTCTGCCAGCCGTGCGAGCAGCGACCGGCGAGTCGGATCAGCGAGTGCTCCGAATGTGGCATCAAGCTCAGGATGTGGATGTTCAACCATATGGTTAACCATACCTGCCGCCGTTCGAATTCGTCAAGTGCCGCTCCCAGCTTGAGGGGCAGTTTCTGGGGGAATGCGACGACCCGGTGCCACCGGACCGGGTCGACTATCCATGGGCTGGGGTCAGCCCAAGATTAACAACTCGCTCGAGAGGGCGTTGCTTGATTTCTCCGATCGGTCGCTACACCGTTGACCGCTTCGGGCTTGGCTTCGCCTAGTGCGCGCCTCCGGGCCCATGCGGGTGCCCATGCGCCAGCTCTTCTTGCGTCGCCGGGCGTACTTCGGTCACTTCGATCTCGAATTTCAGCGTCTCCCCGGCCAATGCATGATTGCCGTCAATCGTCACCTGCTCACCCTCGATCTCGCTGATGGTTGCAATCCGATCGCCATCCGGGAACTCCACCTGGAACTCCATGCCGACTTCGAGCTCGTCCACTCCACTGAACTGGCTTCGTTCGACCACCTGTACCAGAGTCTGGTCGTAGTCGCCGTAGGCGGCATCGGGGTCCATTGTGATACTGAATTTGTCGCCTTTGGCCCTGCCGTCAAGTGCCTGCTCCAATCCCGGGATGATGTTTCCGTTGCCGTGCAGGTAAGCCAGAGGTTGACCGGCCTCCGATTGATCGATCAGCTCGTCGTTTGAGTCGGTCAATCGATAGTGAAACGATGCCACAGTGTCCTTTGCGATTTGCATTGGGCGCGCTCCTTGACGGGCGTCCATCCTACCATCTGCATGAGGAGTAGACCTGGGTCCCAGCCCCCTAACCCCTTTCAACTCGGCTACAGCCTGGTGGCCGGCGGGTGACTCGGCGCCAACCGCTCAGCCGGTAGGATTCGTCTCGGGTGGCTCGTGATAGAGGACGAAGAACGTGTTCTCGCAGGTCTCCCCGGAACCCCCTTCCCCGGAGACCGTCCGGCAATCCTGGAACGACATCCGCGCGTAGATGTGGTCCCCGACGAACTCCGCAACTTCCAGGGCAAAGCCTGTATCCTCAGCGAATTCATCGCTCGGCTGCTCGCCGGTTCCAAACACCACGGCCCACTTCGCGGGATCCATGATCGCGTTGAAGTGGTTCAGCCAGAAGATCTGATCCCAAAGCTCCACTTCAACGGGCTTGTCGTCCCCCATGCAGTCTCCGCGAATCTTCTCCCGCGGATCCCCGGGATCGAACAGGATGCGTGTGTTGCCATCCAAAGGATCGATAGGTGGCATGACCTGTGTGCCGTAGATCTCAGGCACCGACCATGGACCGAATCGCCGCGGACGAACCTGGATGTCGACCAGCCGGGCTGCCATTGTCGAGCCGATCCCGCCGACAGTCTCGGCGACGCACCTCCCGCTCACCCCGCGCAGCTCAGAGGTGCCGCTGGCCTCGATGTAGTTGAGCGCTCCTTTTGACGGCTCGTTGAAGAGCTCGGCGTCCTGTGCGAGGTACTCGTCTGGAACGAGATCGAAGACCTCACCACCGAGGAACATCAACTGGTCATTGGTGGTGACTTCGCCGCTTCCGCGTTGGGTGATCGTCGATTCGAAGGAGAGCCGGAACACGCCGCACGCCCTCCGCGCATCGAAGAAGTCCGCCGAGTCGGAATCGATTCCCCAAAGCTGTTTTTGCTGGACCAGCTCGAGGATCCAATCGAGCTCCCCAAAACGGTGCTCTGTCTTGCAGCGTTCAGCGGCCCGTTCGATCGCGTTGTCGGCAGGCTCTTCCCACAGCGGGCTCAACAATTCGACCTCCCACAGCGTCCTTCCGTAGTACTGGAGCATGTTCTGCACGTTCAGCATCAGATTGAGCTCATATGTGAAGCGGATGAACTGGATGTCGTCGGCCAGCGCCCCGGCCCGCAGCGGCCCCAATCCGGCGACCTCCCAGAGCTCGGCCAGCAGCTCCATCTGCTGCCACTCCTCATCGGTAAACTCCAGCGGGGTTGTCTCGTTAACCCTGGCACCGGCGGCATGCCGGATCTTCTCCAGGTAGGCGACTGCTCGGCGACCGATTGAGGTCACCGGGTGCTCTGCGAGCACTTCAGCTCCCCGCCTTCCGAGGGCGATGTTGTATCCGGAGAAACCAGTGAGGGTCAGCGCTACCGCCGAATCGCCGAACGTAGCCGGATAAAGGGCCGCCTGTTCGCCTCCGGCCAGAGTAGACACACCCCAAGCGTCCCCCACTCGGACGCTACCCGGTAGTTCGAGACTGAGGGTCGCCGGGACCAGCAGCTGGAGCCCGCTGGGCTCGAGCTCGACGCCCGCAACGACCCCTCCGTCAAACGGCAAGCCCTCCGCCGACGCCACCGGGATCATGCGGATCCGCGTCGGCCGCGTGAGTGCTTGTGCTGGAATCGTCAGGCGATAGGTTCCGCCGCCCGAAGTCGTGACCTCAACCGCGCCACCCTCGGGGCCGATCACGGCTTCCGAGATTCCGGCATCCTCCAGGACCAGTGAGATGTTCAGCGGATCCGGCTCGGCGGTCAGCAGCGCCTCGATTTCTTGCCTGACCGCCACGTCCACCGTATCGAGGCTCTCCAGTGAGGCAGGCTGTACTTGATCATCGGATGGGCTCTCAGGCGCCGGCGCGCGGCAGGAGGCGGCCGAGACTCCCAGAAGCAGGGCGGCCGCCAGCCGAATCTGAGTCCGCCGCAGTGGGACGTTCGCCGACTCGACCTCAAGCTCCATCACCGAATCCTTTCGAAGTTCCTGCCGATTCCATCCAACCGCAGGTGTTTTGCGCAGGATACCTCAGATTGGAGAAACAGTTCTCGGGCGGCAGGCCATCTCAAAACTGCCCAGGGTTGCAGGTGACTTTCCGGCGGGGTCCATGCCCTGCCGACGCGGATGTAGGCGCCGCCTTCGAAATCCCGGCGGCGCCCGGCCCGTGTACCGTTCTTTCCCGTAGTCTATGGCTGGGGAGTGATGGTTACCGAGATCGAGTAGTCGGTGAAATCCTCCACCAATGAGACCACACCCATCTCGTCCTCACCGGTGTTCGGCGCCGCTTGTCGGGGGGCCTGGTCAGCGCCTTCTCCCGGAGTTTGATTCACTTCAGTTCCGGCATCCCACAGTGATATCTGATCGGTGATGTCTCCACGGATCGGGTTGCCGTCCATGTCGAATAGTTCAACACCATCGGCGCCGGGGGCGAAGAACCAGTCGTTGGACTGAACGAACAACGTCGCGAATGTCAGGTACTGTCCGGGGTGCGCCTCGATCGTGAATTCGTAGGCTGCACCGGGACCGACCAGCCCGGGCGCGTCCGCACCGGCCGGCGTATTGAACACTCCGGCCTCAAATCCCATCATGTCGCCGGCCATCATCTCGTTGATCGAGTCCGCGAGTCCGCCGGGGAGTCCATCTTCC
>CAZGCX010000108.1:0-8246 GCA_964524585.1 uncultured Anaerolineaceae bacterium | reverse complement strand
CAACCAGGGCAGCTGCCGGAGTTGGCACCCTCCCATCGGACGACTGCCGTCAGGGTGGTTGCCGAGGCTTCGCAGGGCCGGTCCCTCCGCCTCTCTGGATGAGTACCAGTTTAGATTGAGGCCGCAGTTTACCATATCATCACTTGTGACGTGCCTGCCTGCCACACCCCTCCCCCCCCCAAGTCCGCTCCGTGTTCGCGGGGTTTCGTTGACGGCGGAACCCACCTGTGCTATCCTGCGCCCGTTCTTGTGAAGGGGCCTATCGCACCGTGGACCCCTTTGGACGGAGGAGCGAGATGGATGACAACCGGAGAGAGGGAACGGTGAAGTGGTTCAGCCGTGTCAAAGGCTATGGCTTCATCGCCCCAGACGACGAAGAGAAAGAAATCTTCGTCCACTTCACAGGGATTGAAGGGGAGGGCTACCGAAACTTGGAGAAGGGACAGCGGGTCTCATTCGTCGTCGAGGACACCGACAAGGGTCCCCAGGCAGTAGCGGTACGTGATCAGGGGTTTGAGGCCACTTCATGGACAGCCGAGCCGACCGATGAGCCGATGGGGATGATGGACATGGGTTCGCACAACAATGCCAACGGCGATGACGATGGCGATGATGGCGACGACGGCGATGACGATGATGAAGATGATTTTGACGACTTCGACGATGACGACGATTTCGGCGATGACGACGAGGATGACGAGCCGCCCGACCTGGTAGCCTGAGCATCGGGATTGAACTTCAAGCCCATGGATCCAGCCGGACCATGGGCTTTTTCTTTGCAACCAGGTGGCTCGGTTAAAATACGCGCGTGGGCACCCTGTATCTCGTTTCTACGCCGATTGGCAATCTAGAGGACATCACCCAGCGGGCGTTGCGAGTGCTGCGCGAGGTCGATCTGATCGCGGCTGAAGACACCCGGCATACGGGCAAGTTGCTGGTGCACTACGCGATCACGACCCCCATGATCAGCTACCACGAGCACAACGAGCGTCAACGAGAGTCTGAGCTGCTCGGACGGCTGAGCAGCGGCTCGGTGGCTCTGGTGAGCGATGCTGGCACGCCGGCACTATCCGACCCGGGGTATCTGCTGGTGCGGTCCGCACTTAACCACGGCCATTTGGTAGTTCCGATTCCGGGTCCGTCGGCGGCGATCGCCTCGCTGGTCGCCTCTGGACTACCGACCGAGGCCTTCTTGTTTTTGGGATTTCTACCGCGCAAAGCCGGCGAACGCCGAAAGCTGCTGCAGGGGCTGAGTGCCCAGGGCGTCACCATGGTGTTCTTTGAGTCGCCGCATCGCCTGGCAACCACCCTGACCGATATGCAGACCAGCTTTGGAAGCGATCGCCAGATCGCGGTGTGCCGGGAATTGACCAAACTGCACGAGCAGATTCATCGGGGCAGCCTGGCCGAGATCCGGGCAGAGTTTGAACCGAGCCAGCCACGCGGTGAGATCACGCTGGTGGTGGCCGGCGCAGAATCGAGTACCGAGTGGGATGAGACCAGCGTCCGGCGGGCAATCTCGAAAAAGATCGCTGACGGACTGCGCCGTTCGGAAGCTGTCAGACAGGTAGCGGCTGAGGCCGGATGGACGCGGCAAGCGGTATATCAATTGGCGGAGAGTGAGGAATGATCCTGGATCAACCGGAGCAGTTTGAGCAACGGGATCCGGCAGGAATGCTGGGAGAGATCGATGCCTTGCCCGGCCAACTGCAGGCCGCCTGGGAACTTGGTCAAGCACTGGATTTGACGGCTGGCGGCGGGATCCAGCAAGTTGTCATCGCTGGCATGGGGGGTTCGGCCATAGGCGCCGACTTGCTTGCGGCCTATGCCGCCCCGCTCGCACGGCTGCCGATTCTGATCTGGCGCAACTATGGGTTACCTGGCTACGTGTCAGACAACACCCTGGTGATCACCAGTTCGCACTCTGGGAACACCGAGGAGACGTTGTCCGCCTTCGATCGGGCGATCGAGGCCGGGGCCCAGGTGTTGGCGATCACTACCGGAGGAGAGCTTGCACGGCGGGCAGCAGCCGCCTCAGTGTCGCTGTGGCGCTTCGAACACTCCGGGCAGCCGCGGGCGGCCGTCGGCTACTCGTTTGGCCTGTTGGCAGCCGCGCTGCATAAGCTCGGCTACCTGACTGAGATCGGAGACGAGATTCAGCAGGCGGTGGAGGCCATGCGGCGGCAGCAAAGCGCAATCGAGGCCCAAGTTCCGGTCGCCGGGAATCTTGCCAAGCGCATCGGCGGGCAGTTCATGGACCGCTGGCCGATGATCGTCGGAGCCGAGTTCCTGGCTCCGGTCGCCCGGCGCTGGCGCACACAGATCGCCGAGGTGGCCAAGGCGGTGGCGCAATTCGAGGTCCTGCCGGAGGCCGATCACAACATGATCGCTGGGGTTGAATACCCTCCGACCCTGTTCGGACCCACCATGGTCTTGTTCCTGATGTCGTCGTTGCTGAATCCACGCAACATCAAACGGATCGAGGCCACTCGCAGCGTCATGATGTTGGAAGGCTTTAACACCGACGTTCTGGAAGCGCAGGGGCGGTCGCGGCTGGCGCACCAATGGACCAGCCTGCATTTCGGTGACTACGCGGCCTACTATCTGGCCATGGCCTACGGAGTCGATCCGACGCCGGTGGCGGCGATCGAGGATCTTAAGCTGCGGCTGGCGCAGGGCTGAAGCAAACTCGAAAGCCCCGCGCCCGACAGGTCGGCCCCGTGCGAATCCTCTGACGCTCCGCAGCCGACCTGCCAAGAACACCCAACTCGGCCGGTTATAATCGCCCTTCCATGCCCAAGGCTCGTGGCTTCTGGGGGGCAATCGGCTTGTTCGTCGGCCTGCTGATTGTGGCAACCATTGCGGCTCCGCGTATCGAGCAGGTCACCCCCAGCTCGGATAGCCCGCACGTTTCCGCCAGCGCACCAATACGAATTGAATTCAGCCGAAAAATGGATCGGGTGTCGGTCGAGTCGCGGTTTGTTGTCTCGCCGGAGGTGCTCGGTGAGTTCAGCTGGCAGGGGAACAGCCTGGTCTTTAAGCCCGTTGAACCGTGGGCTGCCGGAACGACGGTTGAGGTCAGCCTGCTGGCCGGGGCCCGCTCGGTTCAGTTCATACCAATCCTCGGCTCGAGACGCTGGTCGTTCGAGGTCGGGCAGCCACGCCTGAGCTACTTGTGGCCAGCAGACGGAGCGGCCGATCTGTATGTCTATGATCTGACCACTGGCCGCAGCACACAGATCACAGAGTCTGAAGCCGGAATTCTGGATTACACCGTTGCGGGCTCCACCGTGGTCTACGCTGACTTGGCCGAGGATGGAACCAGCAGCCTGCGGTCCGTAGACCTGTCCAGCGGACAGGACCAACTCCTACTGGAATGCCCGCAGACCGACCGTTGCGGCACTCCCGCCCTTGACCGTGCCGGACAGCTCCTGGCCTATGAGCGATTCACCTGGCAGAGCACCGAGTCAGGGCAGCGCGTACCGGGCCCGAGCGGCATCTGGTTGCTGCCTTTGAGTGACAGCGGCACGCCGAGGCCAATCGCCGCGCCGGAGCAGAACTTGAAGACCCCACTGTGGGCCTCCTCCGGGATCCTGGCGTATTACAACGCCACGCTCGGAGCGGTTGGGCTCGTCCGCCCGGGGAACGAAATACCGCTGGACATGATCCCTAACGGGCTGGGGCTGCTGGGCACGTGGTCACCGGACGGCCGATACCTGGTGTTGCCGGAGATCCGATTCGCCAGCGGGGAGCAGGACAATCAGGCGGACTTCCACAGTCATCTGTACCGGGTCGACGTGCTTTCCAGCGAAGTGATCGAACTCACCCAGGGGCCGGTTGAAGATGCATCGCCCAGTTACTCGCCGGATGGGGCATGGATCGCGTTCGCCCGGAAGTACCTCGACCAACGCTGGACCCCAGGCCGTCAGCTGTGGTTGATGCAAGCGGACGGCTCACAAGCCCACCAACTCACCAGCCAACCAGATTTCAGTCACTCCGCCTTGAGCTGGAGTCCGGATTCAGCCACCCTAGTCTATATGCAGCGCAGCCAGGTGGATGCCAATCTGGCACCGCAGATCTGGATCGCGGATATCGCAGGGCAGCAGCAGATGCTGGTAGAAGGCGGTTACCTGCCGCAGTGGCTGCCCTAGCCGGGGATCACCCGGTACGAGAGAGCTAGGGTCCACCCTCCCCGACGGGTAATGTATAATCCGGGCGCCGCTTGGATCGGGCCACGACCGAGACGGCAGGACAATAAGATGTCGTTCGCTGTCCCGCCCACGGCCCGGGCGGGTCTTTATTTGTCCCCGTGCATCTCACTCGAAGGAGGAGATAGCCATGTCCACATCCGCACCATCCCAAACGCGCAAGAAAATCACCACCCGTACCTTCCGCCAGAAGGCGGCCAAAGGTGATCGGCTCACGATGCTCACTGCCTATGATTACGCTACTGCCCTGGCAGTCGATCGAGCCGGGATCGATTCGATCTTGGTCGGAGATTCGCTCGGCATGGTGATGCTGGGGTACGAAAACACCCTGCCGGTGACGATGGAAGATATGCTGCATCACTGTAAGGCTGTGGCGCGGGGCGCCAAGTACGCCCTGCTGATTGGTGATATGCCGTTCATGTCGTACCAGGCATCGGTTGAGGAGGCAGTTCGAAATGCCGGCCGGTTCTTGAAGGAGGCCGGGATGGATGCGGTCAAACTGGAGGGTGGTCGCGACCGGGCCGAGGCGGTGCGGGCGATCGTTGGCTCCGGCATTCCGGTGCAGGGCCACCTTGGCCTGACACCGCAGTCGGTTCACCAGTTGGGCGGATTCCGGGCCCAGGCCAAAGAGGCCGCGGCTGCGATTCGGCTGCTGGAAGATGCTCGGATCCTGGAAGAGGCCGGTTGTTTTTCGCTCGTGCTGGAGAGCATTCCTGCCCGCCTGGGACAGCTGGTCTCGGAGCAACTCGATATCCCAACCATCGGAATCGGAGCCGGGCCGGATTGTGATGGCCAGGTGCTCGTGACGCATGACATTCTCGGCCTGTTCGATCGGTTCACGCCAAAGTTCGTCAAGCGCTATGCCGACTTGCACGCTGAAATGGACCGGGCGATCTCGAGCTATCGGGAAGAGGTCGAGTCCGGGGTGTTTCCGGCGCAGGAGCACACGGTTGAGATGCCGGATGATGACTGGGAAGCGCTCAAACAGTGGCTGAACGGCAATTCAGACTGAGCCGCCGGCTGGGCCAAAAGCGAAGTCCCGGTGGCAGCGAAGCCCCGCTGGGGATGAGCCGCGGCACCCAACCCCGCCCGTGACTGAGGTGCTGATCGTGGGGACCGGCGCGATGGCCGGCCTGTTTGGTGCGCGGCTGGCGGCCCATGCCGAAGTCACGTTGCTCGGAAGCTGGCAGGCTGGGCTGCAGGCGCTGCGCACTGACGGAATCCAGCTGCAACAAAACGGCCAGGTTCTGAAACAGATGGTCCGGGTCAGCTCGAACCCGGCCGACTGCCGGGGCGCCCGCCACGCACTGGTCTTGGTGAAATCCTGGCAGACTGCCCGGGCAGCGCAGATGCTCGCCGACTGTCTGGCGCCGGACGGGGTGGCGCTGACGCTGCAAAACGGTCTGGGGAACATCGAGCAACTGGAGCAGGTGTTGGGCAGGGAGCGAGCGGCGCTGGGAGTCACCACCACCGGCGCGACCCTGCTGGGGCCTGGCAAGGTGCGGGCGGGTGGAGCCGGACCGACCCACGTGGCGCCGCATCCCCGCCTGGAAACTTTGGTGGACGTGATGCAATCGGCCGGATTTGAGGTTCACTCCGCGGATGACCTGGAGTCTCTGCTGTGGGGAAAACTGGCGATCAACGCCGGAATCAACCCGCTGACTGCATTGCTGGAGGTGCCGAACGGAGACCTGGTCCGGCTGCCGGAGGCCCGGCAACTGATGATCGAGGCGGCAGGCGAGACGGCGGCAGTGGCCGCCGAGCTGGGCGTTCAGCTGCCCTACCTGGACCCGGCCGAGGCCGTGGTGCAGGTGGCGGAACGGACCGCCAGCAATCTATCCTCGATGTTGCAGGATATCCAGCGCGGCGCGCCAACCGAGATCGACGCCATCAACGGCGCGGTGACGGAGGTCGGTGAGCAGGTCGGGGTTCCGACGCCGATCAACCGCACGTTGTGGAAGTTGGTTCGGGCGAAGGTTGGCAAGCGCGGTGTGCGCCGGTGATCCCACAACGTGGGATCAACCGCACGTTGTGGAAGTTGGTTCGGGCGAAGGTTGGCCGACGATGAAGGTGGTCAAAGAGTTTGAGCAACTGCGGGCCGCCCGATTGTCCTCGGCAGAGCCGTTTGGATTGGTCCCCACCATGGGCTACCTGCACGACGGCCATTTGTCGCTGGTGCGGCGGGCGAAGGCCGAGTGCGCCTCGGTGGGCGTCAGTATCTTTGTCAACCCGACCCAGTTCGGACCGCAGGAGGACTTGAGCTCGTACCCACGCGATCTGGAACGCGATTTCAGCCTGCTGGAGGCCGAAGCGGTGGAGGTAGTTTGGACCCCGGATCCGGAGCAGGTGTACGGACCGCAGTACCAAACCTGGGTGGAGGTGGAGCAGCTCACCCAGGTGCTGGAGGGGAAGCTCCGGCCCGGCCATTTCCGTGGAGTGGCAACGGTAGTGGCCAAGTTGTTCAATGCCTTTACGCCGCAGCGGGCCTACTTCGGCCAGAAGGACGCCCAGCAGGTTGTCGTGATCCAGCGCATGGTTCAGGACCTCAACTTTCCGTTGGAGTTGGTGGTATGTCCTACGGTGCGCGAACCTGATGGCCTGGCTATGTCCAGCCGGAACGCCTACCTCGACCCGGAACAGCGGCAGGCAGCGACAGTACTGTTTCGGGCATTGCAGGCGGCGGAGGCGGCCTTCGAAGGCGGAGAACGGCGAGCGGAACACCTGCGCGGGCTGATGATGGACACTCTGGCTGCCGAGCCGCTCGCCGACGCACAGTATGTCTCGGTGGCCGACCCGCGTACTTTGCAGGAATTGGATGGCCCGGTTGGCTCCGCCCTGCTGTCGATGGCAGTCAGCGTCGGAGCGACCCGGCTCATCGACAATTTGCTGATCGGACCAATCTGAGGCGCAGATGCTGCTGACCATTGACATCGGTAACACAAACATCACGCTTGGTCTCTACGACGGCGCCGAGCGCAAGCAAGCCTGGCGGCTGGCCACGGTACACGACCGGATGCCGGACGAATACGGGCTGCAGATGTTGGGGTTGCTGGAGCACGCCGACTGCGAAGTGGCTGAGCTCACCGGTTGCGTGCTGGCCTCGGTGGTCCCGCCGCTCACTGGGACTTTCTTGACCGCCTGCCGAACCTACGTGCAGCTGGATCCGCTGGTGGTCGATGCCGGGGTCAAGACCGGGTTGAGCATCCGATATGAGGACCCCAAGAACGCCCTGGGCGCCGACCGGGTCGCGGATGCGGTGGCGGTTCGAAATCTGTACGGCACTCCGGCTTGCGTGGTTGATTTCGGCACTGCCACGACCTTTGACGCGATTTCGAAGCACGGAGAATACCTGGGCGGTGCGATCGCGCCGGGAATCGGGATCGCGGCCGATGCCCTTTTTGAACGAGCGGCAAAACTGCCTCGGGTTGAGCTGGCGCCACCCACGGGTGCTATCGGCCGAAACACCGTGGGAGCGATCCAGTCCGGTCTGATCTATGGGTACGTGGGACTGGTGGAGGGCATGGTAGGCAGGTTCAAGCGCGAGCTTGGCAGCGATACCAAGGTGATCGGCACCGGCGGTTTGCTTGAGCTGATCAGCTCCGAGACCGACGTGATTGAGATCCGAGCCCCCTGGCTGACATTGGATGGGCTGCAGATTATCTGGGAGCTCAATCAATCGTGAGCGACAGACGGGGTCTGTTCCATCTCGGCATTGTCTACGTGCTATGGGGTACGACCTTCCTGGCGATCCGAGCCGCGGTGCGGGAGGGCTCTGGTTTCCCGCCATTCTCGATGGCGGGCAGCCGGGTAGCAGTGGCCGGTCTGCTGTTGCTGCTGATCGTACGCCTGCGCAAGGTGCAGCTGAAGCCCACTCCGCGCGAGCTGCTGATTCTGGCGGCCTCCGGCCTGCTGCTGTGGACCGGGGGCAACGGACTGGTCACCTGGGCAGAGCAGCGGGCGGACTCTGGATTTGCGGCGCTGATTATCGCCACGATACCCATTCTGGTCGCGGTAACCGAGGCATTGCTGGATCGGCAA
>CAZGCX010000107.1:2044-8345 GCA_964524585.1 uncultured Anaerolineaceae bacterium | reverse complement strand
CGCGCTGGTCCCCGGACGGCAAACGCCTGTTGTACGTCGGCCCGGGTGGGACCGATTCTTCCGGCGCTTCGCTGGGCCAGGATATCTGGATCATCAACAGTGACGGCACCGGGATCGCCAACTTGACCTCCAGCCAGGGAGACGATACCGATCCGGCCTGGTCGCCGGATGGTTCACAGATCGCGTTCACCAGCACCCGGGCCAACGGCGTCCAGCAGGTCTTCGTCATGACGACCGCCTGCCTGGACCAACCGCAAACCTGCGCCGGCGCAGCGCACAACGTATCGTGCCACGTCGACTTTTGTGCCCAGGAATTCTCCCCGGCCTGGGCGCCGCCTGGCACCGTGTTTCCCAATTGGCTGCCGCCGGACTTCGGTTTGGCAGTTTTGGAATCGATCAACAACGCACCGTCGGAGGTGTACTTCCGCCCGCCGGTCACGATCGTTCCGATCGACTGGGACCGTCGGGATAGCGTGCGGAATCTGGCTGACCTGCGTTGGTCGCCAGACGGCTCGCTGCTGCTCTTCACCTGGACTTACCAGCGCGGCGTGAACGAGGTCTATGTGGCTCCGGTCTCCGATCGAGGGTTCAACTACACCCAATTGACCAGCACCAATGGAAACAAAGAGGGTGTCTTCTCGCCGGATGGCCGATTCATCGCTTTTACCAGCACCCGCGACGGCAAGCCGGACGTGTTTGTCATGACCGTCAGCGGTGCTAACCAGGTCAACTTGACCGACAGTCCGACCAGCCGCGACATGCAGCCAGACTGGCAGCCGCTCCCCTCACCCTGAGCGGCTGATCCGTGTGCGAAATCGTGGAGAAGGCTGAACCAGGGCCAGATCCCGGCGATGTGCGACGCTACGGATCGATGGTGACGGTAATCGGCAAGCTGTCGGTGCGGTTGCCAGCCTCATCGTAGGCGCGCACCACGATTTCGAAAGCTCCCGTCTGATCGAGCTGCCAGTTGAATCGATAAGGAGCCTCGTCGGCGATTGCCATCCGCCGTCCGTTGATCAGGTACTCCACTCGCTGGAGCGCCACGTCATCTAGCACTTCGGCCTCCAGCGTCAGCGCCGCGCGAGACCGCAGGGAGAAATGATCACCGCTGGCCGGAAACGTCAGCCGCGCCTGCGGCGGCTGATTATCGATGGTCACCGGCACTGCGGCGGTCCGCACTTGCCCGTCATCCAGAATCACCAACAACTGCAGGGTGAAGAGCCCGTTCAGGCCGTCGGTAGCCCAGGTCCCCAGGAGTCCGCTCTGCACTTGGCCACGCTGATCGCCTCCGATCTGCACCCAGTGGGCCGGATTTAGGCCCTGCCCGTACTGCAGGCGGTAGTACTCGAAGTCCTCGGGCGCGGCCTCTCCCAGAATCGCTACCCGATTCCCCAGAATCTCGAACGGGTCCGGCGATTGAATCTCGACCCCGGGCCAGCTAGGTCCATCGACCGGAAGCGGATCGTACTCCTCAGGCGGAAGCTCGATCCCGACCGCTTCGGCCCAGGGCTCTGCCGCCGGCGGAGGTACGAAGAAGACCCGCTCCTCCACCGACTCGAGCGGCGTGAACAGCGTGGCCAGTTTTCCGGTCTCGCGGTTCACGCGCACCGGCTGGTACAGGTTGTCGAAGCTGGTCGGTTCGGTCCCCGGCGCAAAAAGCTCCCGTACCACCGACGGACAGTAGCTGGTTGGCAGCAGGCCAGAGGGATCGCAGACCTCGATCGCCGACATTCCGGGCGGGCGCTGCCAGCCGGGCGCCGTCAGGTTGGCGGAGGCGAAGCGCATGACGGCGTGCCAGATGCTCGCCGCCCCGTTGAGCCGATCCACTCGCCGCAGCGGTGTCCCGCCCAACCACACCCCAACCACCCGCTGTGAAGAGAAGCCAATCGACCAGTTGGACTCGTCCGCCGCTGATAGGCCGGACAGCACGCCAACTGGAAAGCCAACTTCCAGCAGGTTGCCCTGCCCCAAGCTGGGCCAGCGAGCCGGCTCGTCGCTGAGCACGTCCACCATCAGGTTGGACAGCTGCGGGCTCAGAATGGCCTGTTCGGACGGATTGAATGCGTAGAGCAGGGTCCCGTCCGCTTGGCGTACCTCGCGCAAGATACTGGGCCGGATCACCTGCCCGGCCGACTCGAGCCCCGTCTGCACGCCGTTGGCGGCAAACACACCGTAGGCCGAGCTCAGGTCTAGCAGAGAGACACCATTCCCACTGCCCGATCCGTCGCCCAGCCCGATTTGGCTCAGGGTGCGCTCGATTGCGTCAGCACCAATCGACGACTCGAGATCGGCAGTCGCGAAGGGATACAGGTTTGCCAGTGCAGTTCGCATGCGCACCGGGCCATGCGATTGGGACAGATCTGGACCCAGGTCGAGCACCATGCTGGCCGGGGCGCTGCCGCGAGCAAATGCGGTCAGATAGATGAACGGGTCAATGATCGGTCCCACAGCATGGAGAGTCTCGATTGCGCCACTCGCCGCCAGCAGCTCGCCGTCGGTCGGCTCCAGAATCACCATCGCCCAGTCATCCACCGCGTGATCCACGCCCGCGTCGCCCGGGCGCAGCGTCGGCAGTAATGCCGCTGCTACACACGGCCGCCCGGCGCGGGCGGCCACGGTTGTGGCGATCGGATCGCCGGAAAGCCGCGCCAGATGCGACTCAGCGGCGCAACCAGCTTGATCCTGTAGGTCTTGATCCAGTGTCGACAGCACCCGTAGCCCACTTCTGCCGATTGCGGTTGGACCGATCGTGTCTTCCAACTGAGCCAGCAGATAGGCCGAGAAACCCGGTCGGTCCCAGCGAGCAGTGTCGCCCCGCACGCTGAGCGGCTCGCCGGCTGCCTGCTGCGCTTCGGTGTGGCTGAGCTCCGGCATGGCCTGCAGCACCCGCTCCCGCGCTGCGACTGCTTCCAGCGGCTGCTGGCTGGGATCCAGCGACGGATCGTGCGCCAGCGCTGCCAGCATCGCCGACTCGCTCAGAGTCAGTTGGCGGGCGTGCTTGCCGAAGTACACCAAGGCCGCGGCATCCAACCCGAAAGCGGCGCGGCCGAAATCGGCCGAGTTGAGATACCAGGTCAGCACTCGCTCCTTGGTGTAACGATTGCTGAGCTCAGCCGAGAGCAGCGCCACGCTCAGCCGCTCCGCCAGTGGGTTGGAGATGGTTGGCAGCAGTGACGCCTCCACCAGTCGGCTGGCGATCGGTTCACTCTGCCGGTCCACCGGCGCCGTAAGACTGTAGCCGCGGTTGGTCCAGAAATCTGGATCCTGGGCAGCGATCACCCCCTGCGGCAGGTAGTCGGGCAGGTCGATCAACTCGACCCACTCTGCTTGCTGCGCCGCAGGATTGAGGTGGCGGTAAAGCAACGATTGACCGGTTCGATCGAACACCAACATCGGTTGGAACGATTCGGCGCCACGCAACCCGAACTGTGCTTCGATCTGCCCCACGTCCGGCAAGCTAGCCGCCAGTCGCAGCCCAATTCCCACCACAGCCAGGGCGATCAACGCCAGCAGCCCGAAGGCGGCCGCTATCAGGCCCAGGCGCACGCCGTGGCCGGCGTCGGTTGGGCCTCTGCTTCTGCGGTAGGCTAGAGCCCGGGTCGGCATGCCGGGATTCTACTGAAGGCGAGCACTATAATCACTGGTCGCACAACCTCTCATCGCGTGCAATTCCTATTCCAGAACCGGCGCGAAAGGACGATCAATTGAAGCTCCCGGATCTGCACGTACACAGCAATTTCTCATGCGATTGCCCGGCAACTATGGAGCAAATGTGCCTGGGCGCAATCGCCAACGGCATCACGCGGTTGGGCTTCACCGAACACTTCGATCTGCTGCCGGTTGACCCCTGCTTCAATTACTTGAATCTGGAGGGTTGGTGGGAAGAGCTGCGGCGCTGCCGGTCACTCTTCAGCGGCCAGCTTACCCTCTTGGCCGGGATCGAGTTGGGTGAACCGCACCGGTACCCGGATCAGATTCGGCGCCTGCTCGCGGATCACCCCTGGGACTATGCCTTAGGATCGTTGCATTGGGTCGGCGACGAGCTGATTTTCGACCGAGAGTATTTCCGCCGCCTGCCGGATCGGGCCTACCGCGATTACTTTGCCGAGCTGGGACAGATGGCTGCCGACGCCGACTTTGACATCCTGGCCCACATGGACGTGGTCAAACGGCTCGGGTTCGATGTCTATGGCCAATATCACGCTGAGCGCTACGAGCCGGAGATCCGGCTGGTTTTGCACACCCTGGCCGAACGCGGCCTGGCGCTCGAGATCAACACCGGTCAGCTGCGACGTCCGGTGGGCGAGAGTTCCCCTGCCAGCCCGGTACTGGAGTGGTTCCATCAGGAGGGTGGACGGTGGGTGACGCTGGGATCCGATGCGCACCAGCCGGACCATATCGGATTCCGGCTGCAGTCCGCCGCCGAATCGGCGCGGGCCGCCGGCTTTGAGCATGTGGCCTGGTTCGAACAACGGGCGGCGGCGCAGGAACGATGACCGATCCGGCAACGCTGAATCAGATCACCTGCGAGGTCCAGCACCTCGGCTTGGTGGAGTACGCCGCGACCCAGCGCCTGCAATTGCAGCTCGCAGAACAGATCGCAGCCGGGCAACGGGAGCCCATCTTGCTGCTGCTGCAGCACCCGCATACTTTCACTTTTGGCCGACGCGGCAAGGCCGAGAATCTACTCTGGAGCCGGGCCGAGCTTGAGCGGCGGGGCGTACAGCTTTTCTGGACCGATCGAGGTGGGGATGTGACCTACCACGGCCCGGGCCAGCTGGTCGGCTATCCGCTGCTGCCGCTCGGGACCATCGGCTCCGATGGCCGCCTGCCTCAGCCCGACTTCATTGGGTACTTGCGCCGGCTGGAATCGGTCCTGATCCGAGCCGTGGCTGCCATGGGCCTGGCGGCCGGCCAGCGCCGTGGGTTAACTGGTGTCTGGGTTCAGCCGGATGTCGCCTCACGCTGCCCACACTGTCCACCGGCCGCCCGCCTGCGCCCCTCTAAGTTGGCCTCGATCGGGGTCAAGGTGGACGTGCATGGCATCACCCGGCACGGCTTTGCGCTCAACGTGGCACCCGAGATGGAGTATTGGGGTGGCATCGTCGCCTGTGACCTGCCAGAGACGCCGATGATCTCGCTGGCCGACCTGCTCGATCCGGCGCCCAGCGTGGATCAGGTGGCGGATGAGATCGTGCGCAGCTTCGGCGCAGTGTTCGGCTACGAGATGCGTCAGCCCCCCGCGCGCTGAATCAGAATCTCAGCTGTGCTACCCTCCAGTTTGCGGCACGGCTCCTGCAACTGGCCCATCAAATGAAGCAGATATTATCGATCGACGGCGGTGGCATACGCGGGATTATCCCGCTGGCCTGCCTGGTGCAGCTCGAAGCCCGTGAGGGCAAGCCGGCCCGCGAAATGTTCGACCTGATCGCCGGCACGTCCACCGGCGCCGTGATCGCCGCTGGGCTATCACTCGGGATCAGTGCCCGCGGCATGCTGGCTCTGTATCGCAATTTGGCCGAGTCTGCCTTCCAAGCCCTTCCGATCTGGAGAGTGGCGCTCAACCTCGGAAACCATCGGTACAGCAACGAATTCATCCGGCGCACCTTGACTGAGATCGGCGCCGACCGGCCAATCAACAGTCTGCCGGTCGATGTGTTGATTACCGGCAAGAACACCATGACCAGCCAGACCGACTTCTTCGTTCGAGACAGCGCGGGAAATGCCGGATTGTGGGGGGAGCTGCCGTTGAGCGATGCAGTGCTGGCCAGCATCGCTGCCCCCACCTACTTCCCGGCCCATACCGCCTCGCTGCACGGGGTCACGCACACCTGGGTGGACGGTGGGGTGGGAGTGGCGGGCAATCCCTGCTACCACGCGGCGGTGGAAGCCATTCACTACAGCGCTGGATCCTACCCGCCCGGCGACACCCGCCTGCTGTCCTTTGGCACTGGCCGCTCACCGCATCCGATCGAGGCCGAGCGGGCAAGTTTCATCCAGTGGACCGAGTGGACGCTGGGCGAGATGCTGGAGGACGCTGCCGAGTGGCAGACCTATGTGACCCAGCTCGAATATGATCGGAGTGGGCGGGTCGACTTGCGACGCTACAACCTGGACCTGGCGGAGGATGTGATGCAACAACTAGGGGTCACGGTTCCGCCGGGCCGAAAGGTCAGCAATATCGGCCTCGATTCGGTGTGGGCCATCGATCTGCTGGTCGAAATCGGGCGGGCTTTCGCGCACCGCATCGACTTTGACGATCCGGACGGACTGTTCCTGCGCTCACAGAATTCCAGCCCGC
>CAZGCX010000107.1:0-2034 GCA_964524585.1 uncultured Anaerolineaceae bacterium | reverse complement strand
GCCTCCGGTGCCCAGCTCTTCCAGCCCGCCTCCAGTACCCAACTCACCCGGCTCGCTCCCAGTGCCCGGCGCTCCCAACCCACCTCCGCTGCCCGACTCTCCCAACCCGCCTCCGCTGCCCGACTCTCCCGAATCCTAGAGTCTCCGTGCCGGAAGCGATTGGACGCAACACAGCGGCCCGTTCAGTCAGTCGCGTGCGGGTCGTTCTCCAGGATCGCTTCGATCCGCTCCAGCATTTGATCATCTAACAGTTCAACTGCCGCCAAGGCGCCAACGTTCTGCTTCAGCTGATCCACCCGCGTTGCACCGGTGATCACGCTGGACACTTCCGGGATTCGCAGCAGCCAGGCGATTGCCAACTGAGCTTGCGCGATCCCGAGCTCCTTGGCCAATTCCTCAAGCTGACGTGAAACCTCGAGGTTATCTTCGGTCAAGATGCCATGCAGAAACTTGTATCGCTCCAGGGTCAGCCGAGATTCGGCCGGCTTCTGCTGGTTGTACTTCCCGCTGAGCAGCCCAGAACGCAGTGGACTCCAAGTCACCAACCCGAATCCCAGGTCGCGCGCCGCCGGCGCTAACTCGTCTTCCACCCTCCGGCGAACCAGCATGTTGTAGTGCGGTTGCTCGACGGTCGGCGGATAGAGCCCCCACTGGTGCGCGATCCGATAGCCGTCAGTGATCTGGCTGGCGCGCCACTCTGAGGTCCCCCAGTACAGCACCTTGCCTTGATGGATCAGGTCATCCATGGCCCGCACCACTTCCTCATTGGGAGTGTCCGGGTCATGACGGTGACAGAAATACAGGTCCAGGTAGTCGGTTCCCAGCCGCTTCAAGCTCGCATGGCAAGACTCCATGATGTGCTTGCGGGACAGCCCGCGGCCGTTCACGCCCTCCATCGTCTGCCAGAAGACTTTGCTGGAGAGCACCAGCGCCTCTCTCGGCAGACCCGCGATGGCCTCGCCCATCACCCGTTCCGCTTCGCCTTTGGCGTAAGCGTCAGCATTGTCGAAGAAGTTGATCCCCAGCTCGTAGGCTGCATGGACCAGCTCGCTGGCTACCCGATCGTCGATCTGACTGCCAAAGGTCACCCAGGCACCCAGCGAGATCTCACTGAGCTTGAGGCCGGTACGTCCCATCCGTCGATAGTTCACGCGCACTCTCCCGCTGCTGTGGCGCATTATAGCGCTGTGCTATACTGCGCCGCGTTCGGGGCCAGCCGTCGACCTCATCCCGTACACGAGAGTGGTACACCGCATGCGAAGAACGATCGCCATTTCCCTACTGTTGGGGGTGCTTACAGCCTGCAACCGGCCGGCCGAGGCTCCGCAAGTCGACGTATTGGCCACCAGAGTCGCCGCCACCTTGACCGCTCAGCCGCTTGCGGTCCGGCCAACATTCACCCCCAGCGTCACCGCCCTTCCAACTACCACGCTGTTGCCAAGCGAAACACCCGAGGCCACGGATGCCGCCACCGCCACCGGAACACTGGTCGCCACCGCTCCACCCCTGGCCACCAGCGATCCGCGCTACGGGATCAATCTCTCGCTGCCCGATAATGAAGACGATTTCAGCCAGCGGTTTACCTGGTTCGAGTTTGACGACGCGGAAAGCGCCACCATCATCTCGGAGGACGGACGGCTGCGCGCCACCGATAACCTGACCGATGGCTATCTATGGTGGAGCACCACCGCCCGTCAGGCATCGGACTCGTACGCCGAGGTCGTTGCCGAGGTGGGCAGCTGCGGCGGCAAAGATGCCTATGGGCTGGCAGTCCGGGTCGGAGGCGACAACTACGACCAGGGTTACACGCTGGAAGTCGCCTGCGATGGAACCTACCGAATCCGCCGTTTCATCAGCGAGCAAACCCCAGCGATCTTGCTCGACTGGACTGCCAGCGAGCTAATCCACAGTGGTTCCAACGCGACCAACGTGATTGGCCTGGTGGCGGACGGCGCGGACCTGTATCCGGTGTTCAACGGCGACCTGGCCGCGGCCGGCCCGCCTTGCCCCTATGAGCAAGTCAGTCCACCGGCT
>CAZGCX010000106.1:4217-8463 GCA_964524585.1 uncultured Anaerolineaceae bacterium | reverse complement strand
GACCGTTTCGATTCTAATGGAGGTGCGGGGTAAGATGAGGACACCTGACCGCTAATTCGACGAACTTTGCATGCGAATTGATCATGAAATTTGATGCTCAGATCGCGCCACACTCGCTCGGCGAACTGGCCGAGATGGCGGCCGGTGCCGAACGTGTGGGGTTCGACGCGCTGTGGACCTCGGAGACCCAGCACGATCCGTTCCTGCCGCTGGCGCTGGTGGCCGAGCACACCCGTCGCATCCAGTTCGGAACCGCGGTCGCGATCGGATTTGCCCGCAGCCCGGCCACCTTGGCCCACACCGCCTGGGATCTGGCTCAGGCCTCCGGCGGGCGGTTCATCTTGGGGTTAGGCACCCAGGTGCGGGCACACATCGAGCGCCGTTTCGGGATGCCATGGCCGGAGTCGCCGGTCGGGAAGCTGCGCGAGTTGGTCGCCGCAGTGCGGGCGATCTGGCAGGCATGGCAGACCGGCGAGCGGCTCAACCTGCGCGGCGAATACTACAAACTCACCCTGATGACTCCCTTCTTCGACCCGGGGCCGATCGCCGATCCGGTGGTCCCGATCTACCTGGCGGGCGTCAACACTGGCCTGGCGCGGCTGGCCGGTGAGGTGGCAGACGGCTTCCATGCCCACCCCTACCACTCGGCTCGCTACTTGCGCGAAGTTGTGCGCCCGGCCATTGACCAGGGGCGGGAAGCTGCGGGCCGGGAATCGGAAGCGGTCGAACTGACCACCACCGCCTTTGCGGTGACCAGCGAGGCCGAAGCCGTCCCGATCCGGGCCCAAATCGCCTTCTACGCCTCGACCCCGACCTATCGTGGGGTCATGGAGCTGCACGGGTGGGGTGAAACCGCTGATCGTCTGCAGGCAATGGCACGGCGGGGCGAGTGGGATCAAATGGGTAGCGAGATCAGCGACCAGATGCTGCAGACCTTCGCGGTGGTCTGCGAGGCGCAGGAGCTGGGCGCCGCGTTGGTCGAACGCTATGCCGGCCTGGTCGACCGGCTGGCGCTTTACCTGCCCTACGCGCCCGGGACCCAGCAGCTGGATTGGGCTCTGCTGGTCGGCCAGATCCGCTCAGCGCTGAGCACAGCGAAGTCCGCGGGGGGTTGAGCGCAGCCGAATCCCTACGCGCGTTAGCCGTGCCCAAGCGGGTATCGCGCTGACCACCGATTCAGCCGCTTGACAGACTCCGCGAACCGCGGTTAATTGTCGCCGGAGCACTAGTTCGCCAGTCGGACCTTATCCCGATATGCCACCCTCACCCCTGACAAGCAAACAAATCCGCTGGGCCCGCCGATGGATGACATTGGTCTTGATCGGGCTGTTCGTGTTCATCATCGGGGTCGACCCAAATCTGCTGGGTCTGGATCGAAGCCCGGTGGTCGGATTCGTGCAGATTGGGGTTTGGTTGTTTGGTCTGGCGCTGCTGTTGTTGGGCGCCACGCTGGCGGTGCGAGTGGTGCGCAACCATCACCCCAATACCCTGCGATCCGAGATCGGTTTGCGGCTGATCGCCACCGGGTACGTGTTCGCGGTGGCGGCCTCGTTTGCCGACTTCCTGGGGATCGGTACCCACGTCCTGCCCAATATCTCGTACGGCCCGCTGCAGGTCGGTGGCTTGATCTTCGGGGTCGTGCTCAGCCTGATCGGGGTCGTGCTGTATTGGCCCGGGCTGTCGCGGACCAAGAGCGGCCCAAAGGCTAACGACGCCGCGGCTGGGTAAATGAAGAGGGCGAGCCGCGGCTCGCCCTGAGCATTTGCCGGCAACCAGAGCTGGTTGCTATTTGTCCATCTTCTCGCTGGAGTGGCCCGGAAAGACCTTCTCTCCCGGCTTGATGGCGGCGTAGGCGTAGTTCACTGCCACCGTCACCTGTCCGTACCCGATCACGATCAGATTCAGCGGATCCAGATCTTCCTGCAGCGCCAGGTCCCCCGCTGCGTAGACCAGCGGTAGATTGGTCTCCATCTTGTTGTTGACCCGGATGTAGCGCCGTCCGACGGTCTCTAACCCCCACTCTCGGATCGGCCCCAGGTCGGCCTTGAACCCCAGCGCCAGCACCGCCGCGTCGATTTCGATCTCCTGGTCTTCATCGGTGCGGTTGTCGAAGATCACGGCCCGCTCCAGGTGGCCGTCGCCCTGAAACTCGCGCAGTTCGTAATAGATCTTGACGTCCACGTTTGATTCGTTGAGGCGGTTGACCGAGGTGTCGTGAGCGCGAAAGCCAGGGCGCCGGTGGATCAGGGTGACATGTTTGGCGATCGGCTCGGCTGCCAGCGCCCAATCGACCGCGCTGTCGCCGCCACCAATGATCAGCAGGCGCTTGTCGGCAAACTCATCGATGTCCTGCACGAAATACGAGACACCGTGGTCCTCAAACTTCTCGATGCTCTCGTTCGCCAGCTTCACCGGCCGAAAGGCCCCGATCCCGGCTGCGATCAACACTGCCCGACTGTAGTGTTTGGTCTTGCTGGTGCCGATCTCCCACACTTCTCCGTCGTTTCCTTCCGGATCCGGCACCCGCTGCAAAGTGTCTGCCCGCTCACCCAAAGCGAATGCGGTGTCCCACTGCGCGGCCTGGGCGACCAAGTTCTTGACCAGGTCCTTTCCTACAATCATTGGAAACCCGGGCGTGTCGAAGATCCGCTTCTCCGGATACAGCGCAGTGATCTGGCCACCGGCCTGCGGCAAGGCGTCGATCAGTTTGCAGCTCATCTCGCGCATTCCGGCGTAGAAGGCGCCAAACAAGCCGGTTGGCCCGGCGCCCACGACTGTCAGGTCGAAAACCTTCTGGCTTTTTCCTTTGCTCATGAGTTCAATACAACTCCTGTATTCGAAGCCCGGTCCATTCTAGCAAAGCGGGTGGGCGCGCAAGAATAGTCCCATGGACCGTATCCATGTGGACGGAAATCACATTTCGACTCTTTTTCACTCCCGGACGGGACTCGATTACAGCTTGACTTGTCTCGGCCGCACCCGATGGTGCTCGGCCTCGACGATGGCCAGGATGGTGTCGATCGCGGCCTCCGCCTGCGAATCGGCGTTGAGCACCAAGTAGTCGAAGTGCTCCAAATAGTCGAATTCCTGCCGGGCGGCCGCCAGGCGGACCTGCAGAGCAGCCTCTGACTCGGTACGGCGTTTGCGCAAGCGGCCGGCGAGCTCCTCCTCATTGGCCGGGGTCAGGAAGATCAACAGCGCCTCCGGCTCCAGCTCGCGGATGGTCTTGGCGCCTTGCACGTCGACCCGCATCACCACGTCCAGCCCGCTGGCCATGGCGTCCCGCACCTGCTGCTTGGGGACCCCCTTGTGCTCGTCATACACCATGGCGTGCTCCAGCAGCTCGCCGGCCTCGATCATCCGCTCGAACTCAGCTTCGCTCACGAAGAAGTAATCTTGGCCCTCGACCTCATGCGGCCGCTGCGGGCGAGTGGTTGCAGTGACAACGAAGTGGAAGGGGAGGCCACGCTCTTTGAGCCCGTCTACGATGGTGTCCTTGCCGACCCCGGAAGGGCCGGAGATGACAATCAGAAGGGGAGGGGCGGGCCGCTGCTGCACGGCGGGTGAGTATAATGCCAATCTCTGGAGGTTAGGATGCCAGGCTACGACTATCGCTGCCGGGACTGCGGGAAGCGATCGGTCATCTACCAATCCTATCAAGAATATGGCGTCGATCCGGTTGCGTGTCCCCACTGTGGGAGCAGTCAGCTCCAACGGATGATCGGCCGGGTACGGATCGCCAAATCAGAGGATTCTCGGTTGGAAGATCTATCGGACCCCAGCGCTTGGGGAGACCTCGACGAACAGGACCCGCGCTCCATGGGCAAGATGATGCGCAAGATGAGTCGGGAGCTCGGAGAAGACATGCCGCCCGAGTTCGATGAGGTCGTCGACCGGCTTGAGGCGGGCGAGGATCCGGAGCAGATCGAACAGGACATGCCGGACCTGGGTGGTGTTGACGGCGATATGGGCTTCTAGCCGGTAAGCTGGATCCAGCTCATCGCAGCGCCCCGCATGGGGCGCTTTTTGGTGGGAGCGCGCAACTGTCGATGGGGGTTGCGCTTTCCGCTTGCGGCGAGCTACCTGGCCGGCTGGAGATGCGGCGCGGCGAGCGTGGGGGCTGGATGTAGGTGTTCGCGGTTGGAGGCCAACGGAGACCGGCATGGGATGCCCGGTTTACAGGCGGGCGGCCACTGCGCCCCGGATCTCTTCCTGGACCTGCTCCGGTGAACGGGAAGCGTCGATC
>CAZGCX010000106.1:0-4207 GCA_964524585.1 uncultured Anaerolineaceae bacterium | reverse complement strand
GCAGGTACCCGTCCCGGACTCGACGATGAAACTCGAGATCGTAGTCATCGAGCCGGTTCCAATGGCCGGCGTGCTTACGCCGTTCCAGCCCTTCTTCCGGAGATAGGTCGAGCAGCAAAGTCAAATCTGGAATCAACCCACCGGTCACGAAATCTGTGATCGTATGCAGGCTATCCAGGTCGAGCCCATGTCCGTATCCCTGATAGGCCAGCGAGGAATCGAAGAACCGGTCCGAGACCACCAGGCCACCGTGCTCGAGGTGTGGACGGATGATTTCCCGCACCACCTGAGCACGTGACGCGGAAAACAGAAGAAACTCGGCCTCCGGGCTCATGCGTTTGTTGTCCAGCGACATGATCACCTTGCGGATCTGGTCGCCGATGTCGGTCCCGCCCGGCTCGCGGGTGAACAGCACATCGCGGCCCTGTTGTTTCAGGTGGTCGGCCAGCATGCGGGCTTGAGTGGATTTGCCCCCACCCTCAGGCCCCTCGACGGTGAGAAAGAAGCTCAATCGCGGAAGATCCGAACCCGGCGCTGGGGTTCTTTGCCGTAGGAGTGGGAGACCAGATTGGCCTGACGGGCCAGATCGTGCTGAATCCGGCGGACGTAGGAGGTCGCCGGGCGTAGGTCGACCGAGCGTGCTCCATTCAGCACCTTGTTGATCGCCTCCTGGGCTTCCTTTGTGCCCTGCTCGAGGGTCGGGTCGTCGGCCGGCTGGCGATCCAAACTGAACAACTCCGCCAGGAAGTCCTCCATCTGGCCGACGGTGTTGGACCGCAGCACATAGATCGGCATCCGCCGCGCTTCGGCGTCCGAGATCAGCTTGCGCTGTCGCCGATAATAGGAGCGCAGCGTGACCAGCACGTCGGCTTGCCCAAAATCGTCGACCAGCAAGGCCGGCACATGCAAGCGCTTGGAGGCCTGGCGCAGCCGGTTGCGCGCCACACCGAAGGGATAGATCCGAATCGTATCCAGCGGCTGGCCTGGCAGACGCGGTGAGGAGGGGACCGCCGGGGCTTCCGGTTGGGCAGCCCCTCCGGACTGTCGCCGGTAGCCTTCGTCGCCGCGCCGCGACGGCAGGTTGCGGCCGCTGGGTTTGGTGATCTGAATCTCGCCATCCTCGTCGCGCTGGCGGAGCTCCGGCATCTCGGGGCGGCCGCGTAGCAGCGCGTCCACCGCCACCGACACATCGTGGTGTACCGCGAGCTTCTCGCGGTCCTGAATTTCAATCAGTACGTCAAAGGTCGGGGCAGCGCGCCGTTCCAGAACCGTTTTTTGTGTTCCACGCCGGCGGGCTTCCTCGTCCGACAAGGTGACCGATTCGATCCCACCCACCAGATCCGACAGGGTTGGGTTGAGCAGCAGATTCTCGAGTGTGTTGCCGTGGGCAGTGCCGATCAACTGCACCCCGCGTTCGGCAATCGTGCGGGCGGCTATTGCCTCCAGCTCGCGCCCGATCTCATCGATCACAATCACCTCTGGGTTGTGGTTCTCCACCGCCTCGATCATCACTTCGTGCTGCAAGTTGGGGCGTTGGACCTGCATTCGCCGGGCGCGGCCAATGGCCGGGTGCGGTACGTCGCCATCACCGGCGATCTCGTTCGACGTATCCACGATCACCACCCGGCGTTCTTCGGCCAGGATGCGGGCTGCCTCACGCAACATGGTGGTCTTGCCGACCCCCGGCCGCCCAACCAGCAGCAAGCTCTTGCCGCTGTTGACCAGGTCCTGAATGATGTCAATCGTGCCGTACACTGCACGCCCCACCCGGCAGGTGAGCCCAACGACCCGTGCGTGTCGATTGCGGATAGCTGAGATGCGGTGCAGCGTGCGCTCGATGCCGGCCCGGTTGTCGGCGTCGAAATCTCCCACCCGCTCGACTACGTAATCAATGTCGTCCCAGGTGACTTCCCGGTCGCTGAGCGTGATCTCCTCTCGGACGTAGCGCGCGGTGGGCACCCGCCCGATATCGACGATCACTTCCAGCAAATCGTCCGGCTGGTTGATTTCGATAAGCTTGTCGGTGATGTGTGGGGGAAGGACGTCCCGCAGGGCGTCCAGATCGTCGGTGATGCGCCTGCTTGTCATAAAGCGGCGGGACCCTCGATATGAACGATGGGCGCGGTAGGCTCCGGATAGGTTCCTTCCACCGCGGGCATCTGGGCCGTGCTGGCCCGGCGCAGGGCAATCGCCATGCGTTTGACCATTACAGCCTGGTCGGCTGCCGGCCGAAAACCGAGCCGTTCGAGCGGTCCACCCATCCAGCTTTGATACGAGCGCACACAAACGAAGAGTGGCCGGTGATGGAAGGCCTGGCTGAGATAGCTGCTCATCAGCGCGACGAAGTCGTCTGCGGCGGGATGAAAGAATGGCTGCACCCAGGTCCCACGCGCGCCGCGCTGGATATCCAGGTAGCCAAGCAGCTCGCCGTCCCGGACGTGCACCAGGTTACGACCATCCCGCGCCGGCGGCGGCTCGACCTGGCGGACCAGGCCGGGAACGATGTCGAGGTACAGGCTCTGGGCCAAATCCGTGTCACGGCTGTTTTCCAGCCGCCACACCTCGAGCTCAGGATCCACCGAACCCGGGGTCGTTTGCTCCAGCTCCCAGATCCGCTGGCGTGCGTAGACCGCAAATCCCGCCCGCCGCAACGCCTCGAATGCCGGGCTGTCCTCGTCGATCTCTGCCACCAGGTTGTGCGCCCCGCGTTCCCCGGCCGAGTAGGCCAAGGACTCAAGCAATTCGACGCCGCTATCGTGATCGAGCACGTCTTCCGGGCCAATGAAAGTCAGCCGGGCGTTGCTCCGGTCGCTGCGCATGCTGCATTGACCGATGGCATCCAGATCGCCGTTGCGTGAAACCAGCGTGACCGCGGACCTGCCGGGAATAAAGGGATTCAGCAGGGCGTGCTGCAGCGCGTTTGCACCTCGGGTGTAGGCAAGCTGGGCATCGAGACACAACCCTCGATCCCGAACCCGGGCCAGCAAGGCCAAGTCTCGCCAGTCCAACTCTCTAATCAAGCTATTTCTGTCCGTTTTTCGCCAAGCATGGTCACAAATCGCCGCCACGTGACCGGTACAGCGAGGGCCCGCGCACGGCGCGGCGATTCTACCATGTGGCCCTTTGCGGGCAATTTTCGCCGTACTTCCGTGCGGCAGGGCACAAGGGTGCCTGCGGTACAATCAAGCGGCTCCCAGTCTATCGGGGGCACTGGAGGGTGGATGGACCAGAGAGCGCTTTCGGCGCGTTCGGTGTCGGTCCTGGCCGTCAGTATCGCCATTGTGACCGTCACGGTGTCGTTGATCAAGATTCCTGTGGCCACCACTGGAGGCTACTGGCACACCGGGGTGATCGCTGAGGCCTTTCTGGCAACCGCTTTCGGACCGTTGATCGGCGGCGTGTCGGCCGGAGTGGGTGCGGCAATCGCCGACCTGATTGGGGGTTTCGGATCGTTTGCTCCACTGACCCTGCTGGCCCACGGCAGCACCGGCCTGCTGATCGGACTGCTGGCCTGGCGCAAAGGCTGGCCGGGCATGCTGTCGGGATGGGTCCTGGGTGGCCTGGCCCAAGTGGCGCTGTATTTCGTGGGTGAGGCCACCGTGTACGGGGCAGGCGCCGCAGGGGCGGCGGCCGAGGTGCCGGTGAACCTGATACAGGTCGGTCTGGGCTTCTTTGGCCTGCTGCTCTTCACCGTCGTCCGGCAGGCCTATCCGCAGATCGAGCGGCTGG
Source organism: uncultured Anaerolineaceae bacterium (assembly GCA_964524585.1). Classification (GTDB taxonomy): domain Bacteria; phylum Chloroflexota; class Anaerolineae; order Anaerolineales; family E44-bin32; genus JADFRG01. Next base: position 478 of record CAZGCX010000106.1, on the reverse strand, counting down.
CCGGCGGCGAGAGCTTTGAAGAGGTGTGAGAGCCGCATCTCCTCCGCCCCCGCACCACAGCTGAGCATCCCAAGATGAACCCCATAGTGGAGGTCAAGGACCTCTGGTACGCCTACCCGGCCCTCGAGGGCGAGAGCCCGCCGTGGGTGCTGCAGGGCGTCGACCTGCGGCTGGCTGCGGGGGAACTGGTCTGCCTGATGGGCCCCAGTGGCGCTGGCAAATCCACCCTGGCACTGGCATTGAATGGAATCGTGCCGCAATCCACCGGCGGGCGGATCCGCGGGCAGGTGATGGTGGAGGGGCTGGACACCAAGCGGACGCCGGTGGCTGAGCTCGCCAAGCGGGTCGGGATCGTGTTTCAAGACCCGGAGACCCAGTTCTTGCAGGCCAATCTCGAAGCCGAAGTGGCGTTCGGGCTGGAAAACCTGGGTGTGCCGGCCGATCAGATCCGAGAACGGGTCCGAGAGGCGCTCACCCA
>CAZGCX010000105.1:2401-8495 GCA_964524585.1 uncultured Anaerolineaceae bacterium | reverse complement strand
GCATGCTGGAGGTCCAAAGCGGTGGCTCAACCTCCTGATGGCAATGACGGCAGAAGGTCGCCTCGTCCTGAATCGGTTGTGCGCAATGTGGACAGTCGCGCATGACACCCTGATTCTAGCGACCAAGTCTTGTTGCGCAATTTACGCTTTGGTCCCAGAGCAGGTGCCGCGCCTTAGAGGTCTGAAAGGGCCAGGAATCAGTATCTGGCCTGCCAACCCTCCGTCGAATCGACCGCCCCAATCTCATCGGCATACAGACTGGTCCACGGGCGGCCAGTCGAATTCGCGATTTCAGTGAGCTCTTGGAGCCGCTGAACAGCGATCTTCTCCAGGAATTGTTGCTGTTCGGTCTCGGGCAGGCCCGGCGCTTCCTGCCAGATGGCGCGACCGGCCAGGAAACCCGACGCGCCATTGGCGCAAGCCAGGGTTGCCTGCAGCTTGAAGGTTTCGTATCCGACCCCGGCACTCAACAGCACCCACGGGATGCCGGCGGCCTCGGTCAGCTGCCTGCAGTTATCGGCCATTACCGTTTCATCCTTTTGGAAGTCGGGATCATCGGGGAATTCCGCTTTGAGCACATCCATGCCAAGCGGGCACAGCCGCCGGGCGGTTTCGATCACCATTTCCGGCTTGCGCTCGGCGAATTCGGCGGTCCCTTTCTTGGGTCCATCCACCAGGTGATAGGTCATCGGCTCGACCAGCAGCGGGATATCGTGTTTATGGCATTGCTCAACCGAACGCTGCAGGAATTCCTCCTGGCGGGCGGCGGTTGAGCTGCCAGGGTTGTAGTAGAGCAGGATCTTGACTGCCGAGGCGCCCATACGCTTGATCTTGTCTACCCCCCAACCTTCGGCGACCGAGGTGATCCGATCTCCATCCGAATCTTCATAGCCGGTGGCTTCTAGGCTGACCAGGAACCCCTGTGTTCCGGAGATGTGGCCACCGCGCAGCGCCTCCGCCGCGCCGAACACCGGATCGATCAAGATGGCGCTGGAATAGGGGGCCAGGGCGTTGAGCAGCTTGACCTTGTAGTCGACCATCTGCTGGAAAGTGACCGACTTCGGTTGGTCAGGGTCAATCGCTTTGCGCAGTGATCCACGGTGATCGAGCGCAGTGATCGTAAACAAGTCATGCGAATTGGCGAGCTCCTGCAGTCCGCGCAGCTTGCCAAGTGTCAATGCTTCAGCCATCCGGTCCTCCTCGGTTGCACAGAGCCAATTCTAATTGATGGGGATACCTGTCCTTCAAGTACCGGCTACTGCGCTGGTTTGCCCGACCGGCAATGGTCACCAGGTTAATGGCCGATGCCGGTGCTTCGAGTAAAATGGTTCGCTTTGCGAGGAATAACTGCTGCGTGAGCGAGCCCAAGGCAAGCAACAAGCGTTCCAATTGGGTCGGACCTGCGTTGGTCGCAGGTTATGCACTGACGATTCTATTCATCGGCGTGCTGGCGCACGCCATCGTGCGGAACCTGACCTCCAGTTGGACCGGAATCGGACTCAATCCATTCAATCCGGTGGCCCGCGCCACGCAAGCGAACGTGCTGCTGCCTCCAGAGGCGCCGACCGCTACTCAGCCGATTCCGGAAGTCACCCCGGTTCCTTGGGATGGCCACTCCCGCATCACGATCCTGCTGATGGGGCTGGATTTCAGGGACTGGCAGGCGGGATCGGGCGCGCCGCGCAGCGACACCATGATGCTGATTTCGGTCGATCCGATCACCCGCAAGGTCAGCATGTTGTCCATTCCACGCGACCTGTGGGTCGATATCCCCGGCTTCACCAGCAACCGGATCAACGCCGCCTACGCCTTCGGCGAAGGGAACCGGCTGCCGGGCGGCGGTCCGGCACTGGCGATGCGTACGGTCGAGGGGGTGATCGGAGTCCCGATCCAGTACTACGCGGTCGTCGACTTTGCGACATTCGAGCAGTTGATTGATGAGATCGGCGGGATCGACGTGCTGGTGCATGAGCGCATCAAGATCTCGCCAATTGGTCGCCTGAGCCATTGGCTGGAGGCCAAACCCTACCATCTGGATGGGGCCGACGCCCTGGCCTATGCCCGCAACCGCAAGGCCGGCGGCGGCGACTTCGGCCGCGCCGAACGGCAGCAGCAGGTGGCGCTGGCGATCCTGGACCGGGTGGTCGGCTTTGACATGATCCCGTTGTTGGTGACCCGGGCCCCGGCCCTGTATCAAGAGCTGGCTTCGGGGGTGCGGACGAACCTGTCGCTCGACCAGATGATTGCACTGGGCTGGATGGTCACTCGCATTTCCAAGGAGAATATCCAGCAGGCGGTGATCGAGCCGCCCAAGATGGTGGGCTTTTACACCCGGCCGGACGGGGCCCAGGTGCTACGGGCGGTGCCGGACGAGATCCGCAAGCTGCGCGATCAGCTTTTCGTCGACACCAGCGCCATCGTGCCATGAACCAGTTGACAACTGATCGCAATGCGCATAGCCATCGTAGCCGGATGAATGCCCCACCGATTCGACGCTGTATCCGCTCCCGCAGGGGAAGGGCGGCATGACCATCCCCCCTGAGTCAACCCAGCCCTCACAGCGGAGCAGACTGGAAGTCACCAAACGGCGGCGCCGTGCTCGACTGGCCTGGGTGTTGGGGGGAATCGCATTCGCGGTGACGATCGTTGGCGTCGGCGCCCTCACCGGATACGCCTCCGGCCTCGATCAGCGGCGCTCACAGCAAGGAGCTGAGCAAACCACCGCACTGAAGGAACAGTTCGACCTTGGAACGGCGGACCTGCTGGAAGGCCGCTACGAGCTGGCACGACAGCGCTTTGCCTACATCGTGGCGATCGAACCGGACTATCCAGGGGCACGCGAGTTTCTTGGTGATGCCCTGGTGGCGCTCGATCAGCCGACTGCGACCGTTACCCCCAGCCCGAGCCCGACAATCGACATCACGCCCTCCGCCACGCCGGACCTGGCGACCTACGATGGGATGCTTGCCGGCGCACAAGCTGCGAGCGCACAAGGGGACTACGACGGCGCGATGGACCTGCTGATCACGTTGATCGCCGAGGCGCCGGACTATCGGCGAGGCGAGGTCAACCAGGTCCTCTACAATACCCTGCGCAATCGCGGGCTAGAGAAAATCTGGCGCGGCGATCAAGAACAGGGAATCTACGACCTGACGCTGGCGAGCCGGCTGGCAGCACTGGACGGACAGGCGCAGAGTTGGCTCAACTCGGCCGCGTTTTATCTGTTCGCCAACAGCTACTACGGGCTAGATCCGGCGCTGGCCACCCAGTACCTGGCGGATGTCTGCGCTGCCGGGCTGTGGGATGCCTGTTTCAAGTACGCCCGCTCCGCCTGGGAATTTGCAGACAAACTGGTCAAGGACGAGGATCCCTGCGCGGCGATCCCCTATTACCAGGACTCCATTACCACCCGCGAAGATGCCGCATTGGGTCCGACTGCCACCGAGGCCTACGCCATCTGCCTGACCGCCACCGCCCCGGCAGTGACCGCCACGGCCACGCTGGATCTCACCACCACCGCAACGCCGACCCTCGGACCAACCGCCACCCCGACTGCGACCGGCCCGCCACCTCCCACCGGCTCAGCGACCGCCACCGGCCCGCCGCCCCCGACCGCCACCGCGACCGCCACCTCCACTCCCACCGACACTTCACCCGCTCCGACCCCCTGAGTCCGGGGGGTAGAATTCAAACGTTCGGCGGGGGAGTCCATGGACCGCGTCCATGTCATGCAACTGGTACGGGCATTCCAGGTTGGTCAGCTCGACGTCACACAATTTCTGGCCCAGGTGCGTGGCCTGCTGCGCGACCCCGGACAGGCAGAATTCCTGGCAGAACAGGCCCGCCGGTCACCGGTCAAACACCCTCGGCCGGTGCTGGCCGCGGCAGAGCTGGAAGGTTCCGAGCTGGTTTCAATCCGCGAGCAGGACAACCTGCGTGGCTACCTGGCGCCGGCACCTGGGGCGAGTATTGGGGTGGTCGTGATCCAAGAGTGGTGGGGGCTAAACGATCATATCAAGCACATCGCCGACCGCTTTGCCGAAGCCGGGATGCTGGCAGTGGCACCCGACCTGTACCATGGAGTCGTGACCACCGAACCGGACGAGGCCCGGAAGGCGGTGATGGAACTCGACATGGACCAGGCCGTGCAGGAAGTCCAGGCGGCAGCCGACTACCTGCTGCACCACGATGGGATCCAGGACGCGGCCGTGGTCGGTTTCTGCATGGGTGGCCGGCTGACCTTGCGGATGAGCGCCGAAGGCAAGCGCCTGGGAGCGGCAGTCGCGTTCTACGGACGACCGCTCGACTCCGACCAGGCAGCCCAGGTCAAGGTTCCGATTCTGGGGTTGTACGGATCGGAAGACCGCGGCATCCCGGTCGAATCGGTACACGCCATGCAAAGGCAGATCGAAGCCACCGGTATTCCGAACGAATTCCACATCTACCAGGGAGCCGGCCATGCCTTCTTCAACGACACCCGCGCCAGCTACCATCCCGAGGCGGCCAAGGACGCTTGGTCCCGCACGCAGGATTGGATTCGCAGCCATGCGACCCCTCCCAATTGAGCCGGCGGGGTCCAAGGGATTCGGTCGAAGCGGATGAATGAGTATGACTACGATCTGTTCGTGATCGGCTCCGGCCCAGCCGGCCAGCGGGCCGCGATTCAGGGTGCGAAGTTGAATCGGCGGGTGGCCATCGCTGAGCGCAAGGCGGTGGTGGGTGGAGTGTGCATCAACACCGGTACCATCCCCAGCAAGACCCTGCGAGAAGCGGTGATGTACCTCTCCGGCTACCGGCTGCGGGGAATCTACGGCGCCTCGTACGTGGTCAAGCAAGATATCGGGATGTCGGACTTGCTGTTCCGGACTGACCATGTGATCCGCCACGAGCTGGACGTGACCAACCACCAACTGATGCGCAACGGGGTAGAGGTGATCAACGCCGAGGCCGCGCTGGTCGACCAACACACGTTGCGTCTCAAGTCGGTGATGGACAGTGGCGAACGCACGGTGCGGGCCCAAAACATCGTCATTGCCACCGGTACCCGCGCGACCCGCGATGAATCGGTTGCGTTTGATGGCCAGCGCATTCTGGCCAGCGACGACATCCTCAGCCTGGAAGAGATCCCAAAGACATTGGCGGTCGTCGGAGCGGGTGTGATCGGCGCCGAGTATGCATCGATGTTTGCCGCCCTCGGCGTGCGGGTGACGCTGATCGACAAACGCAACCGGCTGCTGGAATTCATCGATGCGGAGATTGTCGATACCCTGGTCTACCACCTGCGCCAGAACCGGGTCACGGTCCGCCTGGGCGAGGAAGTCAGCGCCATCGAGCCGATCGAAACTGAGTACGGCGATCGGGTGCGGATCCACCTGGCCAGCGGAAAGAAACTGACCACCGATAAGGCGCTCTACAGCATCGGTCGCACCGGCGCCACGCAGGCGATGAACCTGGAGGCAGTTGGGATTCAGCCTGACGGCCGCGGCCGCCTGAAGGTGAATGAGCACTATCAGACCGAACTGCCTCATATCTACGCGGTCGGGGACGTGATCGGTTTTCCCAGCCTGGCCTCGACCTCGATGGAGCAAGGCCGGCTGGCAGCCTGCCATGCCTTCGGTCTGGACACTGAGAACGTGTCAGACCTGTTCCCCTACGGGATCTACACCATCCCCGAGATCTCGTTTGTCGGCAAGAGTGAAGAGGAATTGACCGAGAAGGGCATTCCATACGAGGTGGGCAAGGCCCAGTATCGTGAGATCGCCCGCGGTCAGATTATCGGCGACAACGACGGTCTGTTGAAACTAATCTTCAGTCTCACGACCAGGCAGCTGCTCGGCGTCCACATCATCGGCGAGGGCGCCAGCGAGCTGATCCACATCGGACAGGCGGTGCTGAGCTTTGGCGGCTCGGTCGACTATTTCATCAAGACCGTGTTCAACTATCCGACCCTGGCTGAGTGTTACAAGACCGCCGCATTTGATGGGATCAACCGGCTCGGGTCGCCGAGCGATACGATCTCACTGCGGCCGATGCCCGACAAATAATCAGTACCACGGGCACTTCGCCTGCCTGTGCCCGCATGGGTACGGCTCAG
>CAZGCX010000105.1:0-2301 GCA_964524585.1 uncultured Anaerolineaceae bacterium | reverse complement strand
AATAATCAGTACCACGGGCACTTCGCCTGCCTGTGCCCGCATGGGTACGGCTCAGCTTGCCCGGCGCTCGCGGGGAATGGTGAGCTTGGCTTCGATGAACCGCTTGTGGGTGAGGCGCAGGCTGTTGGAGATCGCACGGATCTCCTCGATCTCGTCGTGGGAAACGGTTCCGTCCGCATCGGCGACCGCGAACAGCACCTCCAGGAACTCGCCACGCTGCGTTTCGTCGGTGGCCTCGAAGAATTGGCGGGTCAGCCGATAGTAGTCCATATCCGGACCGACCTCGGAGACCGCCACCTCAGCAACGAACTGGGCCTGGTCGGAGGTCACGTCCCAGGCGGACCGTAGCGCACTGACCATCGCCTGAAGCTCCTCATCGGTCACTTTCAGATCGACGTGCGCCACCCGCGCCATCAAACCACCGGCCAGACAGAGCAAACGCAGGTCGCGCTCTGGCAGGTCAATCTTGTTGTCCTGCTTGGCCATGCGCCGTTCCAGGCCGTAGTAGACCTTGTTCTTGATGAAGTCTTCGAACCGCTCTTCCCGATTGGGCGCCGATTCGAGGCTCGCCTGGCGCCGAACCAGCGATCCGGTCACCAATCGTCCCAGCTGTCCGAATAGTCCGGTGTCCACGCCCTCGATCTCGCGCTGGATGGCCTGCACCACCTCCAGCTCTCCCGGCTTGGCATCTCCCTCCGCCCGCACCAACTCATCCAGGGCCCGCAGTGCCAGCCGCTTGTCGGAGTCGGAGCGCAATTGCTGCTTCAACTGCTGCACCAGGCGATCTCGCTCGGGCTCCCCAACCGGGGAGTCGATGTACATCTCCAAAGCGGCCCACTCCCGCCCGGTCAGTTCCGGCAGGCGAAACAGCAGATCCTTCAGACTGTTGATCTCGTCCAATGTGACCCGGTGGTCGGCCCACGCCGCCGCCACCAGCACCTTGCCCAGGGTCAGGATCAGGCTCGAGTCGGCCATAGCGGCTCGATTATAACCAGCGTGATTCATACTAAAATGACCGCCGCTCCACCGGAGGGAAGTTGAAGATCAGCCAATTGGCCAGCTCAGTTGCCGAGTCCGCCACCATGCAGCTCAACGACCGCGCCAAACGGCTCATGGCCGAGGGGAAGCCGGTGATCCACTTGGGGCTTGGCGAGCCGCAGAATCCCGCTCCAGAGGCTGCGGTCCGCGCAATCGAGCGGACCCTGGACGGCCGGAGCTTGAAGTACACCGCGGCAGCCGGCATGCCGTCGGTCCGGGAGACGATCGCCCGTCACTCGTCAGACGCCTACCAGGTGTCGCTTGCCGCTCGAAACGTGATCGTCTGCAATGGCTCGAAACACGCCCTGTTCAACACGTTGGCGGCGGTCATAGATCCGGGCGACGAAGTGCTTTTCCCGGCTCCCTATTGGGTCAGCTATCCGGAGATGGTCAAGCTGGCGCGGGGCGTCGGGATTCCGGTGGCGCCAGCCGCCGGCTCGCTCCAGCCGGATCCAGATGCCATGCTGGCGGCCATCGGAGAGCGCACGCGGGCGGTGATCCTGAACACTCCCAACAACCCAAGCGGGATGATCTATCCGGAGACCTTCGTTCGCCAATTGGTCCGGACTTGCGAAACTCGGGAGATCTACCTGGTTATGGACGACATCTATCGCCAACTGGTATTCGACGGGCCGCCGTCTGCCTCGGTTTACTCCTTCACCGAGCGGGACATCGAGTCGACTCACGTGATCGTGATCAACGGCCTCTCGAAGACCTACGGGCTCACCGGACTTCGACTGGGGTGGGCGATCGGCCCCGCCGACCTCATTGCGGCGATGAACAAGATTCAGAGCCAGACCACATCCAATGCTTCGGTGCTCTCGCAGGCTGCGGCGGAAGGCGCCCTGAACGGGGATCAAGCCGAGGTGGCTGAGTTGATCGGGCAGCTGCGGGCCAATCGCGATCTGATGTGCGATGAGCTCAACGCCATCCACGGGGTGCGGCTAGAGACCCCGGGAGGTGGTCTGTACTGCTTCCCGGATTGCTCCGCTTTGCGCTCCAGCTCAGTGGAGTTGTGCGAGCTGCTGCTGGAGAAGGCGCTGGTGGTGACGGTGCCCGGCCTCGAATTCGGCATGGAGGGCTTTGTGCGCCTGGGATTTGCCGGCACCCACGATCAGGTGGCGGAAGGCATGCGCCGCATCCGCTGGGCCTGTGACCCAGACCAGCCGGCCAGGCTTTCGATGGGCGATCTGGAGGTCGTCCGTGATTGGGTTTGAGCTGCTGAGGTGAGTCTCAAATGGAACTGATCGCCGATCCCGCAAA
>CAZGCX010000104.1:0-8559 GCA_964524585.1 uncultured Anaerolineaceae bacterium | reverse complement strand
TCAGCCCGACCGTGTCGTCACTGGAGATGGCGCTCAAGTCGATCGCCTCCGGCTGATCGTAAACCGACTCGGGTCGCAAGTGGGCCGGCACCTGAGAGGAGTGTTCGTAGACCTCAACCCCGGAGCTGCGGAAAAAGGTTTCCAGCCGCTCCAGCCGGTCTTCGGAGTCTTCCACTTCGGGGAACACTGTGACAATGTCTTCGGTGGTGATGTAACCTTGATAGTCCCCCTTTTCCATCAAGGCCGCGAAAGCTTCTCGCTTTTGCCACCGGTCCTTGGCTACTGCCATCTCTTCCCTCCCTGAAAGGTTAAGACTCGGGTAGCAGTGACTTGAGCGCGGCAAGCCGCGGGTCGATATCCAGCTTCGGATGATCGCAAGTCTCGTCGTTCCAATTGGCTCCGCACTCCGGGCACAGACCTTGACAGTCCGGCCTGCACAGTGGGCGCGACGGTACACCTAGCAAGAAGTGTTCCCGCAGCAAAGGAGCCAGATTGAAAATTCCGGTCTCAGGAACGGTCGCGATCGGATCACTCCCGGGACCTGGTGGGTAGTTCAGCAATTCGGCCAGGTCGACCGACAAGGGCAAATCGAGCGGCATCAGACATCGAACGCACTCTTGATCGATGGCCGAAGTCAACCGACCCTCGAGGTACAATCCCTCGCTGGTGCGCGTAAGACGCAATGTTCCGCGCAAGAACCCCAGCTCCAGGTCGTCCCCAAGCTGGATCTCGGGAAAGTCGAATTCGAATTCTTGACTGGTCCCCGCGCCTTGATGGAGCAGAAATCCGACATTCAGGCGCAACAGGCGTTGCTGCGAGGCTTGCAATCTCGTTTCCAAAAAACCGGCAAGATCATAACATACATTGAAAGGTCGGTCAATCTAGGAACTAAGTACCAAACATAATATCGCTGGCTTCGGTCTGGAAACCGTATATGTTGGGGTACTCAGGTAGGCTATGCCCACATATGGTGTTGAAGTACTGTGCGAATAGTCAAACTGCGATGCAATCGCTATTGATTGGAACCTGGAATCTCGGAAAACGGGCCGAGCTGGAGGCGCTGTTGGCCGGCTACGGAGTCCCGCTGCTTTACCCGGAGCAGCTCGGTCTGGAGCTTCAGGTGGAGGAAACCGGATCCGACTACCTGGCCAATGCCCAGCTCAAGGCCCGTGGCTACGCGCAAGCCTCTGGACATTGGACGATCGCCGACGACACCGGGCTGGAGGTCGATGCGTTGCACGGCAAACCGGGGGCACTCTCGGCGCGTTTTGCGCCAACCGCACCTGAGCGGCGGAAGAAGCTGGTGGGTTTGTTGCGCGACCACCCACGGCCCTGGACGGCCCGTTTCATGGCGGTGGTGGCGCTGGCCGGATCGCGAGGGGAGTTTGCCTACGGGTCCGGGAGCTGCGAGGGCGAGATCATCCCCGAAGAACGTGGCGCGGGCGGGTTCGGCTACGATCCGATCTTCCTGGTGAACGGTACCGAGCGCACGATGGCGGAGCTGCCCATGGCAGAGAAGAACCGGATCAGCCATCGAGCCCGCGCCCTGAACGAGCTGCTGCCGAGCTTGCTTGCCCGATTGGATCAGCCGGCATCGGCAGGCTGATCCACCGCCCTCTGGGTACCGCTCGGTGAGGTCTTGCTGAGGCTGAATCGCCCGGCGTTCGGTGAACCGGCAGTCAGGCCACAAAAAACAGCGGCGGTCCGATCGGACCGCCGCCTCGCATCGGCGCCGCTACTCGCGATCTACCAGCCAGCGTTCCGCCATCATGCCCGCCGCCGCCCCCTGTCCGACAGATGTTGCGATCTGCCGGTACACTGGATCCATGATCTCGCCGGCTGCAAACACCCCGGGGACGCTGGTCATCATCTTGTCATCGACGATCAGATAGCGCTTCTCGTCCATCGCCAACTTCCCCTCGAATAATCGGGAGTTGGGATAATGCCCGATGAAGATGAATACCCCGTCGGTGCTCAAGTCGGCCGCATCGCCGGTTTGTAGGTTGCGAGTCCGGATGGCCTCGACCTTGCCGTTGCCGACGATCTCCTCGACCACCGTATCCCAGACGAAACTCATCTTTTCATTGGCCTGAGCCCGGCGCTTCAGAGTTTCGCCGGCACGCAGTTCATGGCGGCGGTGAACGACCTGCACCTGGTTGGCGAACCGGGTCAAGAACAGCCCCTCTTCCATGGCGCTGTCGCCGCCGCCGACCACCACCACGTCCTTATCCCGGAAGAAGAAACCATCACAGGTGGCGCAGAACGACACCCCGCGCCCGATGAATTCGTCTTCACCGGGAACTCCCAATCGCTTGGGCGAGGCGCCAACCGTGATAATGACCGCCTCCGCCTGGTAAACCTCGCTGTGGGTCTTGAGCGTGAATGGAGAACCCTGTGAAAAGTCGACCTCGGTCACCTCGTCGATGACCATTCTGGCGTCGAAATGCTCGGCCTGCTTCCGCATCAGCTCAACCAGCTCCGGTCCGGTGGTGCCCTCCGGGAACCCGGGGTAGTTCTCGACCTCGTTGGTGATCGAAATCTGTCCCCCCAGCTGGTGACCGGAGATCACCACCGGCTCCAGCCGAGCACGGGCGGCATACAGCGCGGCCGTCAATCCGGCCGGGCCCGACCCGATAACGATGACTTTTTCCTGCTTCATGTCCGATTTAACCAGTTCCTAATCAATTTCCCTCGATCTAGATGCGGCCACCCGGCGGAGTCCTTACCCGTCGTGCTGCTCCTGCTCCACCAGGGCCGGGACCGTGTAGCGCAACCACCAAATCGGCGCACGGGTCAACACCCGGCCACCCGAGTCGATCAATGGCCGGCGACCCGGGTCCTCAGCGCCCCCGGGCCGGCACGGGGTTCGCTGCCCCCCGCACACGTCGCAGGTTCCACCCTCCCCGGCTGTGGTTGTGCAACGGGTGCAGACATATACCACCAGTTCGTTGGCCATGTGACCTGCGCTCCAATGCTGATTGTACCTGCTGCCGCAATCTCGCCTGCAGCCGCCGGTTGCCCTTCGTGACCGCACCGTCTTGGCCGGTTCAGCCGCGTCGCCGACGCAGCAGGTAAAGGGCGATCGCCTGTGAGATCAGTGTGAGCCAGAAGTTGGCGGTCACGGTGAAGATCAGCGTCGAGCCGGCGGCCCGAGCCAGCCTCTCCCAGCGGTACCTGCCTGTGCCCGGTTGCGCCAGTGCTCGCAATCCGTCTTCGGTCGCGGCCAATCCCAGGCCAACGATCAGACCGAAACTCCAGCTCCCCGCCCCCAGTATTCCAGCCGCCCGGTACAGCGCCCAGCGCGGCTCATCCAGCACCCCCCGGGCAGGCTTGGGCCAGTCACCAGGCGGATGCACGAAGCTGGCGTAGGCTGCAAGGAAGATTCCGCAAGCCACGGCGCCCGCTCCCCAAACCGGCCAGGGCTGGACCGCGATCCCAAATTCTCGCTCGCTCACCGTGGCGGTCAGCAGGGCAGCATAGGCTGGAGCGATTCCATGCAGCCAGGGTGCGAAGCTGCGCAGATAGGGCTCCCAACCCTGCAGCCGCGCTTGCAGCCGCGGCCATGCCGCCGCCGCCAGCGCCGGCGAACCGACCGTTACAGCCACCCAGACAACCAGCTCCCAGCTCATGGCTGGGGCACCGCGTACTGGAGGAAATGCGGCCGCGCTCGATCGTGCTGGTTCACGGGGCCGGCGCCTGCGCCTCTACTCGTTTTGCAGCGGAACTTCGAGTGTAATTCGCGTGCCTTTGCCCTCGGCCGACTCGATGTGCAGCTCGCCGCGCACCAGCTCCGAACGCTCCCGCATGTTGACCATGCCCAAGCTTCCGCGCTGCTCGTAGTTGGCGTCCACGGCGCCGACATTGAATCCCACCCCATCGTCCCAAACCTGCAGCACGATTCTTTGCTGATCGTCTGCGGACAGTTCGACCCAGATGTTGGCCGCTTCGGCGTGCTTGTGGGCGTTGTTGATCGCCTCTTCCGCAATGAAGAAGATCACCGCCTGCTTGGATAGATCCAGCCCATCCGCGATCGAAGGCTCGGCCTTCACCATCACCTGTTGTCCGTGCGTCTCGTGCATCTTGCTCGCCAATTGGTTCAGCGCCGCCACCAGCCCTTTCGACTCCAATACCAGCGGCCGCAGGGTGAACAGCATGTGCCGGATCTCTCGGGTGGTCTGTCGGGCGATCTGCTCTAGAGTCTGGATCTCTTCCTCAGCCGCCTGCTGGTCGCGGGACACCAGCCGGCGGGCAAAATCCAGGCGCATGGCAATCGCCGCGATTGTCTGGGTCGGCCCATCGTGCAGATCTCGGGCCAACTTGCGGCGGGTCTCCTCCTCGGTCTCGGTAATCCGGTCGCGTTCGAGCTCCAGCCCGCGGAACAGGCGGGCATTTTGCAAGGCGATGCTGGCTTGCGCCGCAATGGCATCCAATAGCGACATGCGCTGGGGCGTGAAATAGTCGTCAGATGGGTGCGTGAGCAGCAGCACGCCGTGAGTCTGTCCGTTGGCCATGAGCGGAACGCAGGCTGCGGTCCGGCTGCCGCGTGCAATCCACAGCTGGCCGATCTCCGGATCTTCCGCCGCACGCGCCGTGCAGCGCGGACTCGCCGCTTGCAGCGCGTCGTGCAACAGCCCCCGCTTTCCGGGGAGCATCGCGGCGTGATCGCGGTCTCCGGTTGTCACCTGATAGCCATCGTCCTGCCGCAGCAGCAACGCGGTGTGCAATTGGCCGTCTACGCCGTTGAGTGCCTCGGAGGTCAGATCAACCAGGATCTGCGGGATCCGATCCACCGCCAGGGTGGCGTTGAGCTCGGCAGACAGGCCGAGCATCGAGGCTGCCAGGGCGTCCGCCTGGTGAGCCAGGCGCGGGGACTCCGGCCCAATGGGGATCGACCGCCGGAGCAGCGTCCCAACCCAGGCCGCCGGCGGGATGGAGGCCATGGCTGCCAACATCACGCGTCCCAGCTGGCCGAGTTCCTCGGGCGGGATCAAGTCCCGCACATACGCCAACCCCAGGCTGGCCAGCAGCGCCGAGCTGGGCACCAACAGTCCGCCCAGCCAGCCGCTCTGCAGCGCTGCGGCCAGGGCGGCGGCCGGCAGGCACCACCACAGCGGGCTGGTTGCCAGGCCGGTCATGCCCAGCATCGCGGTGACGAAGATCAGGTCCAGCGCCTGCATTCCGAGGGCCCGAATCCGCACGGGCGACAGCAACAACAGCATTGCCAGCGCTGCCCAGCCACCGATCGACACGGCCAGCGGCGGCGTCAGTCGATCTGCGAGCCCGGCGGCCAGCGGGACCGCCGTCGCCCATCCCAGTCGGAACGCCAGGTAGGCAGTCTCAGACGATCTGGAAATCATGGCACCCCGGGGGTCTCGCCCAGGACTTCAACTCTAGTCACGGCCACGGATTCTACCGAAGTTCAGCTTTTCCGCCTTACGGCCCGAACCAAAAGCGCCTGGAGATTCCCAGGCGCCTGGTTTCAGGATCGATACGTGCCTGCTGCCGGTCTAGCCCTTAACGGCTCCGGCGGTCAGTCCGCGCACGAAGAAGCGCTGCAGCGCCAGGAAAACCGCCATGGGGACCAGGAACGACAAGAATGCGGCGCCCGTCAGGATATGCCAGTTGGAGCCGCGTGGGTCGATCAAGTTTGTGATCTGCACCGTCAGCACCGGGTTACCGGTCAGAAAGATCTTGGCCACCAGGAAGTCGTTCCAGATCCAGATGAATTGATAGATCGCCAGCGAGGCGATGGCCGGGATCGAGAGCGGCACCGCCAGCTGCCAGAAGGCGGTCCAGTGGCTGGCCCCGTCGATGTAGACCGACTCGAAGATCTCGGTCGGCAAGCTGCCCAGGAAGTTGCGCATCAGGTAGATCGCATACGGCAAGCCAAAGCCGGCGTGGAACAGCCAGATCCCCAGGAAGGTGTTTTGCAGCCCAATCTTGCTATAGAGCTGCGCAATCGGGACCAATGCCATCTGGAGCGGGATGATCTGCAAGCCGACCAGCAGCGAAAAAATCCAGAACCGGCCCTTGAAGTCCATCCAGGCGAAAGCGTAGCCGGCCAGCGCTGCAAAGACAATCGGCAGGGTGGCGGCCGGCACCGTCACAATCAAGGTGTTCAGAAACGCCCGCCCCATACCTTCCGGGTTGAGCAGGTCGCTGGCGTTGCAGTCGTACTTGGTAAGCGTCGCCTCGACCCCCTGTTCACAATCGGTCAGGTAGTCCTGGGTCCCTTTGTAGCCCACCAGTGCGTCTGCATAGTTCCGAAGGCTGAGTACGTTGGCGCCGCCCCCGGCCGGCCCACCCGCCAGAACCTGCATGTAAGCCAGGATTGGGGCAAGCAGCGCCTGCGCCTCGTTTGGATTGTCCGGCAGCGGAGGGTCCTGCAAGTGGGGCTGTCCGTTGATATCGGCACGCAGCGCGGCCAGCAGGCGATTCGAGCGCGGATAGGCCGCACCCACCGCCGGGTCGCTCAGGTCGGCTGAAGCAATCGCAGCGCCATCTGCGCCATGACACTCGGCACAATAAGCCGTGTATTCGGCCTCGCCCTCGACTGGCTTGGGGACGAAAACGTTCCACCAGCCCGAGGTGCGAACCGCTTCTCGCGACCGGAAGGACGAAACGAAGACTCCAATGGTCGGGGCGATCCAGGCCACCATCAGCAGCACCAGCGCCAGGTGTGTCGGCAGCTTGCGGAAGAGAGCATTCAGGCGCGCCAGCGGTTTCATCGGGTCGCCTCCTGCTCACGGAAGCGGCGCACGTTGTAGTACATCACCGGGATCGTGAGGACCAGCAGCAGTACTGCGATCGCCATTGAGCGGCCGGTATCGGTCACGATCAAGTTGAACATTCGGTTGGCAATGACCTCGGTGCCGAAGTTGCCGTTCGTCATCACGAACACGATGTCGAAGATCTTCAGCACGATGATGATCATCGTAGTGGTCACAACCGTAACTGTGGGCAGGATCATCGGCATCATCACCCGCCAAAAAACCTGCCACTCGTTGGCTCCATCCACTCGGGCTGCTTCGAGCACCTCACCCGGAAGCGCCTTGAGCGCCGCTGAAAGGATCGTCATTGAGAAGCCGGCCCACAGCCAGATGCCGACCGCCATCAAGGCCAGATTGTTGAGACCGCGGGTACTGATAAACGGGACCGGATCAGCCCCCACCCCGACCAACATGGCGTTCAACAAGCCCCATTGCTTGCCGGTCCCGGTTTCGATGGCGTACATGAAACGCCAAATCACGCCGGCGCCAATAAACGAAATCGCCATCGGCATGAAGATCAGCGACTTGGCAAAGGCCTCATACTTGACCCGGTCGGCCAACACCGCGATGGCCAGGCCAATTGCCACCGTGCCGGGAACCATGACCAGCAGCCACAGCGCGTTATTGCGCAGGGCAGTGGTCATATCCGGGTTGGTCAAGGCATAGCGGTAATTCTCAAAGATTCCCCAGCACGGATCGCCGGCGATGCAGTCATCGGACGCAGGGCCAACGCTGGTGCGGTCCAGGAAGCTGAGATAACCGGTGTTGACTGTGGGATAGATGATGAAGACAGCAATAATGATGAGCGCAGGAAGGGCATATAGCCAGGGGACGGTCTGACCCTGCTGCATGATTCTGGGGGCAGCCACGTGAAGTCTCCTCCTCGTTGGAAGAAAAACGTTGGGGCGGCCAGCTGACCGCCCCAACGTTTCGTGCTGATCTTACTGAAGCGCTTGCGACTGCGCAGTGGCCGCAGGGGCCAGCGCAGCGGCAGGATCCGCTCCTTGTACTACGTTGATGATCGCCGACCATTCGGCCTCACCGAACGGCGCGGGGATCGAGTCGCCGATGTCTGGAGTGAAACCACTCGCGTTCGCGAGTGCGTCACCCTTCTTGGCCAGCTGCGCATCCGCATACTGACCGGCGGCCCACTTGTTGGGCGACAGGTCAAAGCCGGCTTGCGCCCAAACCCGTGCGCCCTCGGCGCTGGTCAGGTAGGCCAGCATCGCCTGGGTTGCGGGTGAGTCGCCGAACGCCATCAGGTAGTCGGCGCCACCCTGCATGCCCTGGGCACCCGGGAAGGCGAAGAAGTCGAAGTCGGTCCCGTACTCGAGGTCCGGGAACTGCTTCACGACCTCGCCACCGGCGAAGCCGGACTGTTTCACCATCATCGCCTCGGGCGGATCCGAGAACACCTTGTAGATGGCGTCCAGGAAGCCGGTTTCCACGGTCCCGGTCGCGCCGCCTACGGTGAAGGCCGGATCGGAGGCCCATGCGGCATAGGTCTGATAGGCCTGTGCCACACCGGCATCGTCATAGGCGATCGATCCATCGATCAGACCCATCACGTAGTCTGGTCCCTGTTGGGTCAGCAGCAGGTCCTGGATGAAGTCCGAGCCGGTCCAGCCGGTAGCCGCACCGCTCTCGAAGCCCATGCTCCAAGGCACGTTGCCGTCCGCCACCATCTGATCGACCAGCGCGTTCAGCTCATCAAAGGTTGTAGGTACGGTGTAACCGAAAGCATCGAACTGCACCGGGCTGTACCAGATGATGGTCTTGATGTCGGCCT
>CAZGCX010000103.1:0-8698 GCA_964524585.1 uncultured Anaerolineaceae bacterium | reverse complement strand
CTGGCCGGGTCGAACCCCTCGGCGAAGAAGTTCAGGCCGCCTTCTTCACAGATCGATCGCTCCCCGTCGTGGAAGCCATAGAACGTCATGCGTTCGACTGAGCCCGAACGCTGACTGATCGCGCTGAAGCTGTTGTGGATGTAGTCCGCCTGAGCGGCCTCGCTCCCGCCCAGCACTTCAGAGGTCGCCCAGCCGTTTTCGACCACGATGAACGGCATGTCACCCGATTGTTCGATCATCGCATCCAGCACTGCTCCAAACCCATCGGTGGGGCCATCGTAGCGGAAGCCGGCCGAGTGTGGGTAGTAGGTGTAGGCCAGAAAGTCCCCCACCTTGAACTGCTGGAGCAGCCCGAAGTCGCCTGCGTTCTGCATTTCATGGAACGCCAGCACCGTCCCAACCGGCAGATCGGGCCGGGTCTCGATCACCGCCCGCCGTATCGCCTGGTAGGCGGTGAGGAACGGCTGCACCTGATCCGGATTCTGTGCCAGGTAAATATTGATTTCATTGCCCAGCATCAGGTAGTCCAGCGCGCCGCCGAAATGCGCTGCCACCGCAACCGAGAAGGCCGAGGCCCGCTCGATAAAGCGCGGATCGTCGAACGCCAAACCCTCCAGATCCGCCGGCACCTTGCCCGGCAGGCTGGTGTGGATGAAGTCAATCACCACTGACATCCGAATGCCTTCCAGGGCCATCAAGTCGATCAGGATGTCAGGCACGGTCCAGTCATACTCCCCCGGCGCAGTTTCGATCTCGCCCCAGGTGAGGTAGCTGTGCGAGGCGCGCACGCCTCCATCGCGAGCGTCGATCACGCTGGCGCGGAAGTTGTCGAAGGTGAAGTCGTTGTGGGAGGGGTTGATCACCAGCCCAACGATTCCAGGCTGGTTGGGATTGGCGGGTGGCGCTGCCGCGCATTGGATCTCAGCCAATAGGTTGTCGTACAGCGCCCGGAACTCAGCGAAGCTGGCCTCTGGCCCACTGGCGCTGATCTGGTAGGTCGCGCCGTCACAGTATCGGAAGTCATAGTGGATCGCCAGCGGGGGGACGCCGGCGGAGAGGCCCTCAATCGTCGGCGAATCGATCCGGCTGTCGTCAAGTTGCAGCAGCTGGTAGTCGCCGAAATCCGGAAGTACCGAGTGCAGGTGGCGGGCAATCAGGCGCGGGGTGAGCGGCTGGCGACCAACGCTCATCGCCCAGCCCTGGGTCGACTGCACCACCCGCAAAGTGGTCTCATCACTTACCGCAAGCTCTGGCCAGTTGGGCATCGGGATCTGAAATGCGCCGTCCTGCAGCAATGTGGTCTCCGCCGGTTGGACAGCTGGTTGCCCGCCGTCGCCGATCGCGGTCGGTCCGGCCGAATTTTGACCACCGCTGCATGCAAGGCTGGCGAACGCCAACGTCAGCCCGACCAGCGCCAACCTGGGTCCTGCGCCGGCGGCGGGGTGGATCACCCTTCCCGCCTCAGGACGCCCGGCCGTTTGTGGGAGGCGGGCTGTGCAATCGAACAATGGCGTACCTGTGAGGGACTCAGTGGGGATATGCGGCATGACGGTTCCTTTCGTATCCCTCTCTCCGCCTATGAGTACAGACGATCGGGTCAGAAAGTCGCGGAGTCCCTTCCGCATCTCACGGGGGAGACTCGGGCACCCGGATTCGTGCAGGCCCAGGAGCGATTCCTTCCGCTCAGGCCACTCGGTTTGGATCCACGATGTAGCTCCACCAGTTGTGGTCGATCCCGTCGGTGGAGCCCTCAACGTGGGGCAGATGCCGGTACCACCATCGGTGGTGTTCGCGGATGTCGCCACCGCCCCACTCCTCACAATTAACCATCCGCCGATTTCCCGCAAGCCGGGGAAATTCGTACCAGTCGTCGCAGCTGCTGGACACCAGACGTCGGTTGCCCCAGTCGTAGTCACGCTCGCTGTTCGGCGCGAAGTGGATGTTGCCGACTTCGGCCCGACCGGGATTGCGCTGCTCGTAGCGAGTGAACTGCTCCCACAAATTGCGATCCGACGGCACACCCTCGTACACCCGGGCTATGATCGATTCCGTCCGGTGCCCATAGCTCTCGAGCATCTCGCCCACGCCACGCTCGAAGTTGAAGCCCATCACGACGAAGCGGCGGGCCGCGTTGCGGGTCGATTCGAGCGGCGGCGAGTTGCACCAAAACGCGCCCGGGCCGCACATGATCGACTCGTAGTAGCCGGCGTAGGGAAACGCCATCAGCCAGACCTCGTCGATCTCATCCCGATCGACCTTCTCGACCGCGCCGAACTGCTCGAGCAGCCGGGGGTAGTCGACCAGGTCCGGCTGATGGAAGTCGCGCCGCTGGCGCCACAGCCGTTCGAATTCATCTGGTTGATACTGAAAGCCGTCGGCCTTGATGGGGAATTGGTCGACCTCGATCCGTTCAGTGATCGTATAGCGCGCCAACCCGGAACTGACCTGGCTCAGGTCCGCGATGAAGTCTTTCACCAGGCGATCGGGGTCGTTCCAGCCGAACTGCTCTTGCAGTTTTCGGCCGCCGGCGATTGGAGAGTGGATGATCAAGAAGACCCGAGAGGAAATGGGGGCCGTGCTATCTCCCTGGTCGACCAAGGTCTTAGCGAAGCCTCCCTGCGGCCAAAGGCGTTGCAATCGCCCCTAAGACCGCAGCGCGAGCGCCTCCTAGGCCCACAAGCGCGGCCGATACTGCAGCGCTTCGGCGACGTGCCGGGGTGCGATCTCGGCCGCCTCGGCCAGATCGGCGATGGTGCGGGCCAGCTTGAGTACCCGGTGAAAGGCACGCGCGGTGAGCTGCAAGCGGGTCATCGCCTGCTTCACCAGCGACCGCCCCTCCTGGTCCAACCCACAGAATCGCCGGACCTCTCCCGGCCCCATATCGGCGTTATTGGTCAGCCCGGAGTCGGCGAAACGTTGCCGCTGCCGCGCACGAGCTGCCTCCACCCGCTCCCGAACGCGGGCCGCGCTCTCCCCTGAGCGGCTTTCGGCCAGCTTTTCAAACGCCACCCGCGGCACCTCAATGTGGATGTCAATCCGGTCCATCAGCGGCCCGGAAATGCGCTTCTGGTAGCGGGTCACGGTTGCCGGGGCGCAGGTGCACTCACGCAGCTGGTCGCCGAAGTAGCCGCACGGGCAGGGGTTCATGGCGCCGACCAGCATGAAATTGGCCGGAAAGGTGAATGAGCCGCGGGCTCGGCTGATGGAGACGACCCGGTACTCCATCGGCTGCCGCAGCACTTCCATCACCCGCATCCCGAACTCGGGCAATTCGTCCAAGAACAGCACGCCGCGGTGGGCGAGTGAGATCTCTCCCGGATGGGGCCAGTTGCCGCCCCCCACCAATCCGGCGTGCGAGATCGTGTGGTGCGGGGCGCGAAACGGCCGGGTGCTGACCAGTGGCGTGTCCTCCGGTAGCATGTCGGCCACCGAGTACACCCGCGAGACATCCAGCGCCTCGTCGATCGACATGGCAGGCAGGATGCCGGGAAGAGCTCGGGCCAGCAAGGTTTTCCCAGCCCCCGGTGGGCCCATCATCAGCAAGTTGTGGCCTCCGGCGGCGGCCACTTCGAGGGCCCGCTAGGCGTGCTCCTGGCCGCGGATGTCTTGGAACCCACCGTTCAGCAGATCGGTCTTCAGGCTGGGCGGCGATCGATGCAGTGGATCAATCGGGACCATGCCCGATAGGTGGTTTACAAGCGCGGTGAGCGACTCCACCGAAATGACCTCGATCTCTGGGATCAGGCCAGCTTCGGGGGCATCGACCGCCGGAACCAGCAGCTGCTTGAACCCTCGCTCGCGGGCCAGGGCCGCCATCGGCAAGATGCCCCGCACGTGCCGCAGAGAGCCATCTAGCGAGAGCTCGCCGACCGCTATTGCGCTCTCCAGCTGCTCCGGTGCGATTTGCTCGGAGGCGATCAGCGCTCCCAGCGCGATCGGTAGGTCGTAGGCTGGACCCTGCTTGCGCAGGTCGGCGGGCGCAAGATTGACGGTTACCCGTTGACGGGGAAATACCAGGCCGGCGTTCTTGACCGCGGCCTGCACCCGCTCGCGGCTCTCCTGCACCGCCGCATCCGGCAGGCCGACGATGGTGAATGAGGGCAAGCCGCGGGCGGTGTCGACCTCCACCTCTACGATCGAGGTCTCCAAACCGATCACTGCCGCGGTGTGCACCTTGGCGAGCATAGAGCCAGTCTACTAGATCAGATGTTCTGGGTCAACAGACTTCGGCCGTGTGCCTGGCCGGACGGGGCTGAATAGACACGGGGGGCTGTCGAGCGGCTGGCCCGGTTCAATAATCTTCAGCCGTATGGCTAGCCGACGGTGCTGAGAATCAGTGCAGGTGATCAAGAAACTGGCTTGGGCCAGAGGACGCGGGCAAACTGGGAAATCGAGTCGGCTAAAGCTCGAGCGCGATCTGGGCCCTTCGAAAGTCGTCCGGGGTGTTGATGTGCAGCCAGGCGCCCTCGGCCGGGAGCACCAGGGTGCGGCCGGCGCGAATTAGCTCGTCAACCAGCGCGTCCACTTCCTGCTCGCCTTCGCGGAACGGCTGACCGTCGGCGAAGCGGTTCCAGATCCACTCACCGAAGACGTACATCCCTCCGCAAACTTCCGACTCGCCTTCGAGGTTAGGATCGCTCGGCCGGGTCAGCCCCACCGGCCGTCCGCCGGTGCCGCGCACCAACCGGGCGCTGCTGCCGCCCCACGGGGTCACCCGCGAGAACAGCACATTTTGCTGACCTTCGATCGAATTCAGTCCCTGACGTACCACGGCCTCCGGCGGGATGTTGTCGCCGTGTAGGAAGATCATTGGGCCCTCGCGGTGGCCGAGCTCCATGACCCCGCGACGCAGCGCATCCAGCGTGCCGGTCGGCTCCGACTGTTTGACACCCACGAATTCGGCGGCCGGCAGCACCTTCTTGGCCACGAAGATGGTGGTCTTCAGCCAGTCGGGGTTGGCTACGATGGCGACCAGCTGGGGTGGCTGCTTGACAAAGCGCTCCAACGCCCACGCCAGAATCGGCCGCCCGGCGATCTCCACCAGCGGCTTGGCAGTGCCATTCGACAGTTCCTGCAGCCGAGTGCCCGGGCCCGCGGCGGCAACGATCAGTGTGTAGGGGGTGTCAGCCATGAAACCTGCTTGTCAATCGTGCTAGGAAATGTCGCCGGAGGCGCCGGTGACCAACTCCAAGTTGGCGACCAGCCTCCGGCTCAGGTCGCTGGCGGCAGACAGCCGTTTGAGCGGGTCCTGCGTGCCGGAAGTGAGCGCCGTCATAATGCCCTTGAGCTGCGGAAGCAAAACCTTGTCAATGTAACTCAACGCTTCTTCGACATCGGTGAATTCCCGTTGGTGGGCATAGGCCAGCATCTCGGCGAAGTCTTCCAAGTTGCCGCGCACCGACTCCAATTGGTTGTCCACCTCTTCGACCGACTTCAGGTGTTCGAAGATGCGTTGTACCGATTCGAGCGTCTGATCGAACGTGATCACTTAAGCATCCTGGATTCGATCATACACGAGAACCGCCGCGCTCTCAATTGGAACTTCGGGACTGGTCGGCCCGATCGGCTGCGGCGGCCCGTGCGGCAGTGATGAAAGCGACCCGCTGCCTTCCCTACGATATAATCGAGACGCCTCAACCGAATCGATGCTGCCCCTCTTCACTCTGGCCCTGGTCGTAGTCTTCCTGATCGCTGTGCGCTACGGCGTGCTCGACCAGTTGCCGCGGCTGTTCGGCCGGCGCACCAAACCGCCCGATCCGGAGGAGGCCCGCCGCCTGGAGGTTTTTCGGGAGTTCATGGACGGCGACCCAAAGTCGGACGATTAATCTGGCGTCAAGTGCGGCTAACGGCCGGGCCCGCCAACGGGCCCGGTTTTTGATTTGCCATTAAGATGAACCCGCTGGCTCCGGCCTGCGGTAAATGCTGTGGGAGATCAGTTGTGCTGGGTTTCATCCTCAGAAGACTCGTTCGAGCCGTTGTCGCGCTGCTGCTGTTTCAACTGGCACTGTTTGGTCTGGTGCATGCCATTCCAGGCGACTTTGCCGTGATTGCTGGCGCCTTCAGCGGGCCCGGAGCGATTGCGTTCTGGCGCGGCGAACTCGGCCTGGATCTCCCGCTTCCACAGCAGTTTCTGCACTGGATCGATCGCCTGCTTCACCTGGACCTTGGAAGGTCCTTTTTCTACTTCCCGACCCCGGTCTCGGAAGTGCTGGTCAACAACGCAGCCCGCACGCTGCTGCTGTTCCTGACCGCTGCCGTGCTGGCCTACGCATTCGGGATCTGGTTGGGAAAGCAGGTCGCCTGGCGCCGCGGCGGGCTATTCGAAGCCGGAGCGGTCATCGGCAGCGTGGCGGCCTATAGCTCGTTCGCGCCGTGGCTGGCGTTTGTGCTGCTGAATCTATTCGCCTGGGACCTGCACCTGCTGCCCTACCAGCACCTGGTGAATTTCAATCTGTGGATCAACAGCTCAGTGTCCATTGATCAGGTATTCACCTTGATGGTGACCACCGCCGGTGGACTCGGTGCGTGCGTGTTGGCGGCGACTTCACTGTCGATCCGGATCCACAACCGGCGTCGGTCGCGGGCTGTCCGCTACGGCTTGCCGCTACTGGCAGTGGGGATCGCCTTTGCGCTGTGGAACGCATCGGGATATGGACGGCAAGCGGGAGACATCGCGGCACACCTGATCTTGCCGCTCGGCACGGTGGTGATCTTGTCGTTCGGCGACACGATGATGACCATGCGCGCCACGATGTTGGAGACGATGGGGGACGATCATGTGATCACCGCACGCGCCAAAGGGCTGCCCGACAACGTGATACGCGATCGGCATGTGGCGCGGGTCGCCATGCTGCCGGTGCTCACCCGTTTGTTGCTCAGCCTCCCGTTCGTCATGGTCGGCAGCCTGGTGATCGAGAGGGTGTTCTTCTGGCGCGCCATGGGCGATGTGGTCTTCAATGCCATTGAATTCCAGGACCTGCCGATGATCCTGGGGGTGCTGAGCTTGATCGCAATCTTCACCCTGGCGATGCACGTGGTCCTGGACGTCCTCTACGCCGCGTTGGATCCTCGACTGCGCTATGGCTGAGGCTGCCGCTGCGCCCGCAACGCTGCAGGCCCATTCCGCCTGGCTGACGTTCAAGGCAAATCGTTATGGAATGGTCGGGTTGGCGCTGATCCTGCTTTTCGGGTTGGTCGCCGCCAGCCACCCGATCATGATGGCCACCGTCTGGGACCGCCGGCGCTACGACCCAATCGTCGGTTTCGACATGCAGTTCATGCCGCACCCCAGCCAGCCCTCGCTGCAGCATTTGCTTGGAACCGACAACTATGGCCGGGATGTGCTGAGTCAGCTGCTGTACGGCGCACGGGTCTCGTTTGGGGTGGGACTGATGGCAGGGTTGGTTGCGGCCGGCCTCTCGACTTTGCAGGGCGGCCTGGCCGGCTACTACGGCGGTTTGGTCGACAATCTGCTGATGGGTGTATCGGACGTGATGGTCCTGCTGCCGGCGCCGGTGGTGCTGCTGGTTGTTGGCCTGGCGGTCCGCATGGACTGGCCAATCATGGCGCTGCTCTATGGCGTGCTGACCGGACTGGGTGCGCAGGCCATCATCGTCAAGGCGCAGGCTCTGACGCTGCGCGCCCGGCCGTATGTCGAGTCAGCGCGAGCGGCCGGCGGCGACAAGAGCTACATTTTCCGCCGGCACATCCTGCCGGGACTGCTGCCGCTCACTGCGGTGAATCTGTTCTTCAACGTCGTCGGGGCGGTACTCACCGAGTCGCTGCTCTCGTATTTCAACCGCACCAACGTGGACATGAGCTGGGGCTCCATGATCTGGTTCGGCCAGGAGACGTTCCGGCGCTTCACCTTGCAAGGGCAATGGCACGCAATTCTGGCGCCAGCTCTGGCGCTGATGCTGTTTTGCGGCGCGTTTTTCATGGTCGGGCGAGCGCTGGACGACGTCCTCAACCCGCGCTTGCGAATGCGCTGAGCGCGGCCGCGGCCCGGTTCTGAAAGAGAAGCTACACAGGTCTGGTGACGAGTTGGCTGGTGGGACAGGCTAGCCCTAACCCCCTGCGGGGGAGCGGTCGGGGCTTCGGTGAATGCCTCAGCTGGCGACGAAGCTGCGCTTCAGAACCGCCAGGAGTTCGGGCACCCATTGGGTCAGGGCCGCAAAGGTGGCTTGCGCCGGGACTTCCGGACCCAGACCGATGGCAAGCAACCGGTCGGGACTAAGCACCACTGTGAGAAACTGGCGCTTCGCACCGGCGACCGTGGTGTAGCGCATCCGACCACCTTCCACCTCGGTCAGCACCCGTTCCGCCATCATCACTGAGGCGGCGGTCATGGCGGAAATCCGATCCTGACCAATCACCGGTGCATCTGGGATGCAGGCCACAATCAGCCCATTGTCATCCACCAGGGCCACCCAATCAGGATTGGGCAACTGGGCGGCAAGTTCTCCCAGTATGCGCAGCAGCTCCGATTGACGTGTGGTCATTTCACTCAAGCTTACAACCTGGCGGGCACAGGCAGGCCTTAGAGTATCCTTTCAGCTTTGGCAAGGCAAGCGCGGGTTTGGCCGGCCTGTGCCTTTGGGATAAAATCGCCGCTCAATGAACCGCAGGGCGATGCTGGGTCGGAGGGGCTCGCGGCTGATCCTGGTGCTGATCTTGGTGTACGGCTTGCTGTTAATCC
>CAZGCX010000102.1:0-8742 GCA_964524585.1 uncultured Anaerolineaceae bacterium | reverse complement strand
TTCTGGTGGAATTGGCATTTCGCTGCGCGCAGAGCAGCCACGCAGGGATGGTCTACATGGAAGCGCGTGCTGTACGCAATTGCCTTCCCGATCCGACCCTGGGTGAGCGTCCTCAGGCTTGCGTTCGGGATCATTCGCCGCAGGCCGCAGCGGCTCTGGACCTTCGCCTGGAATTCTCCTCTTATCGTGCTGATCGCCTACCTGGCCTCCTTGGGCCTTGCGCTTGGCAGCCTCATAGGCGACGCGCAGGCTGAGACTAAGTTCACCGAATTGGAGCTTGGACATCCCCGCAGCCGCTAAGCCGAGGCATACGACCATAGGGAACGACAGGCCACAAGCCTCGCTGGTCATTCCCGCCTATGAGTCGGACCAAACCATTGGTGGTTGCCTGTCCGCACTCAGAGAGCAGACCTTCTCCGATTTCGAGACGATCGTTGTGGACAGCAGTCCCGGCCCGGGCGTCGAACGGCTGGTCACAGTCGATTTCCCTGAAGTCCGCTTTCGGCGGTCTGAGCGGCGGCTACTTCCCCATGACGCGCGGAATCTTGGCGCTCGGCTTGCACGGTCTGACCTGCTTGTCTTCACCGACCCGGACGTCTACCCTGCGAAAGAGTGGCTAGAGATCTTGGTGGCTGAATTTCATGCATGCGGGGACATTATTGTCGGTTCGGTTGAATGTTATGGTCGGAGGTGGATTGACGTCGGCACCCACATCTGCAAGTTTGACAAGTGGCTGGCTGGCGGTAACCGGAGGCCGATAGATATCGCCCCAACGGTCAACATGCTTTGCACGCGGGAGGTATTCGAGCGAACCGGTGAATTTAGGCCAGATCGAATGATAGGCGATACGCTCTTCAGCTGGAAAGCTATCGAGCGCGGATACGTGCTGAGGTTTGTGCCCAGTGCCGTGGTCTATCACCATCATCTGAACAACCTGACCGAGCTGCTGAGAGAACGCTATGCACGCGGGCGCGAGTTCGCGGAGACGCGCAGTATCCATCATGCATGGTCTCGCAGTCGAGCGGCCGTGCAATTGGTTGCCAGCGTCTTGCCTTTACGGCTGCTTCGCATCCTCGCCCGGGGGGCGCAAAATGCCATCCGAGCTGGCCACGGCCAAGACTATCTGCGCACACTCCCGATTGTGGTTTCAGGGCAGGCGGCCTGGCTCGCGGGAGAGAGCGCCGGGCATGCAGCGTGGGTTGGCCGGCCACAATTGTCGGAAGGTGCAAGATCCGAGTCCTGATGCTCACCCACAACATCGTGGGGGTGGGTGGCAGCTTCATGCGCGCCCATTCGCTTGCGAAAGGTCTATATCATCGTGGCCACGACGTGACGCTGATGGCAAGCAATCGGAGACCGGGGCTGCGGGCTCGGTTGGAGATCATGGATGGGCCGAAGGTTATCGAGGTTCCAGATCTCTTCGGCAGACGGATGCGACATGGCGGACTCAGCCCGATCGACCTCATCGGCCGAACGTTGCGTGGGCTCGAAGGCCAATACGACATCGTCCACGGATTCAGTCATCGACCCGCGGTCAGTTTTCCGTCGTTGGCACTCAAAGCGAGACGTGGGACGCGATTTGTGTCCGACTGGGCAGACCTGTGGGGACACGGTGGACTCGCCGATCTTCGTGGCAGAATCGCCGCTGGCACCCTGGGAACCTTCGACCACTTCTGGGAACAACGATGCCGGTACTGGGCGGATGGCATTACTTGTGTCAGCAGCAATCTCAGATCCAGGGCCAAGCGCTTTGGACTTGGAGACGACCGGATCCTGCTCCTCCCACCTGGCTGCAATGTCGATGTGATTCGGCCAAAGCCGAAGGATGTCGCGAGAAGCAGGATCGGAATTGACCCGGATTCGCGGGTCGCGGTGTACGTTGGGCACTCGGCTTTCGATGAAAGGTTGCTGGCGGAGAGCTTCGTCGCTCTCGCAGCACGATCCCCGGGCGCCTTGCTGCTGGCAACCGGTCCAGAGTTGCCGCTGCTCTCGAAGGTGGCAGCGGAGGCCGGGGTAAGCAAGCAAATTCTCCATGCGGGCTTCAGGCCCTACAACGACTTGGGCGATATTCTTGCGTGTGGAGATGTGATGTTGTTGCCATTTACGAGCATTGGCGCCAACTTGGCCCGATTTCCGAACCGCTTCGGTGATTACTTGGCAGCAGGCAGGCCTATTGTGACAAACCCCAATGGAGACCTTGGTAAGGTGGTCGCTGACGAGAGAGTCGGACTTGTCACGGAAGAGCACCCACAAGCCTTCGCCGAGGCGATCGTACGGCTATTTGAGGATCACGAACTGTGCGAAGAACTTGGCTCTAGAGCCCGACAGCTCGCGGAAAACCGTTACGACTGGCGCAGTCTGGCAGGTGAGGTCGAGCGCTTGTACGACAGCCTGCTCTCATGAAGAGTCAGAATCTCGACTCGGTCGATAGGAGGCAGGGTCCGATCTTCATCTGCGGATTGCCTCGGAGCGGTACCTCCATGATGCGCTCCGTCATCGGGTCGCACCCCCACATTGCCATGGCTCACAGAGACTTTCAGTGGATTACCCGCGTCCACCCCCGCTACTCTGGCAAACTAACTGCGCACAGATGGGGGAAGCTCATCGACGAGCTGTTTGGCTTGAAGCAAACAACCGAGCTTGGCCTGGATCTCGATGTCATGCGCGGCCAGCTGGAGCAAGCATCCGCCAATCCGGTGAGGCTTACCGGGATTCTGATGTCCGCCTATGCGGACCGCCTGGGGCGTCCGCGGTGGGCCGTGAAGGTTCCGCTGCTGGAACTCCATGCCAGGCCGCTGCTGAATCATTATCCCGGTGCGAGGATGATCCACATAGTGAGGGACCCAAGGGACATATGTTCCTCGATCTTGCGCCGGGGGCTATATGGACCCGTGCGCCGCTGGATCATGGACAGCGTCGCATGGATGACGATGAATTGGAAGCAATCGGTGCGAGTTGCGGAGCTGCTTGAAGCGCAGGACCCCGAACGCTATCGGACCGTCAGATATGAGGACTTCGTTGGGGCTCCAGAGCAGACCCTGATGGACCTCTGCAGATTCATTGATGAAGAGTTCGATCCGGCAATGCTTCGCATGTCCGATTTTCCCGGATTTCGCAATCGCGGCGGGAACAGCTCGTTTGCGCCCGTAACCGGGATCAGCGCGGCTCCAGTCGGACGCTTCCGCGAGTACATGCGGCCGTCGAAAATCAAGCTGTGCGAGCTTGTGGCCGGGCATGACCTCGCGCGACTCGGTTATGAGCCATCGCACATCCGTCTTGGGATGTCGGAGCGCCTTCGGCTGGTATTGATTGAGTCCCCAACTGCGTTGTTCCGAATACTGCTCCGGGCTGGCTTGAATGTGGCACGTCCGATCCTGCCTAGGATACTCGAGCGACGCCCACTTCCAGACTTGGGGATGATATTGCCCCCGGCGAGCCCTGATTTGGCAGGAAGTTCAGCACATTCGCTCAAGTAGAATACCGCTTGTGAGCCCTTCGAGCGAGCCGCTCGCGCGGGCATACCGGGGGAGCGAATGAGCCGGCGCATTTCGCGGCTGTCAATTCTTCTATTCATCGTCGACCTCTCGCTTGTCCTGGCAGGATTGCTGCTCGCGTCGTTGCTCCGATCAGTCGTCCCCATCGGGCAGGGTGGCGCCTTGCCGGAACAGGCGGTACGTGCTCCCCTGTACGTTTACGTCCTGGCGGCGATCTGCTGGGGATTCGGCCTGATCGCCAGCGGTGCCTACGATCCACAACGTTCGTTGCGCTGGTTTAACGAGGGGTGGCGGGTGGTGGCTGGCGCTACGCTGTCTACCGTAGTGTTGGCTGGAACGCTCTTCATGAGTTTCCGGGAGCTTTCCCGGCTCCAGTTTGTCTACTTCTATGTCGTTGCGCTTGGTCTGCTGCTTGGCTATCGGGCAGCGCTGCGCGTCTACTACCGTTCAAGAGGCAGAGTTCGCCGTGGCGGGATCACCGGAATCCTGATCATCGGCGCCGGAGAACTGGGGGCCCGCGTGGCCAGGCTGTTACAGAATCACAGCCGCTGGGGCTTCCGGCCGCTAGGCTACCTCGACGACGATCCACGCAAGCTGGATCAAGAGATCGAGGGACTGCGGGTTCTGGGGCCGGTCTCGAACCTGTCTGAGCTTGTCGAGCGGTTCCAGGCTGAAGAGGTCTGGATCGCGCTCCCCGGGCGGGCTTATGAGAAGCTCGAACAAATCGTTAGCGCGCTAGAGCGAAACCCGGTTCGCATCAAGGTGATTCCCGATTACTTCTCACTGGCGCTGGTGCGAGCGCAGGCCGAGATCATCGGTGGGATGCCGATCATAGGACTGCGAGACCCGCTCATCGAGGGGGCTCCCCGGCTGCTCAAACGGACGTTCGACATTGTGTTGACGCTGCTGCTGCTGGTTCCGGCGCTGCCGCTCATGGCGCTGATCGCACTGCTGATCAGGCTCGACTCGCAAGGCACTGCCTTCATCCGGCAGCAGCGGGCTGGGGAGAACGGTCGGCTATTCGACATGCTCAAGTTCCGCACCATGGTGCCGGGGGCCGAGGCTATGGCACAAGAAGTCTCGAGCGAGGACAGCCATGGGCAGCTCATCCACAAAAAGAAGGACGATCCCCGGGTTACCCGAGTCGGTCGGGCACTTCGACGATATAGCCTGGACGAGATTCCCCAACTGTTCAACGTCCTGCGAGGTGAGATGAGTCTGGTGGGGCCGCGGCCGGAGATGCCTTGGCTGGTCGACCGCTACGAGCCCTGGCAGCGCAAACGGTTCGCCGTGCCACAGGGCCTGACCGGTTGGTGGCAGATCAACGGGCGCAGCGACAAGCCAATGCACCTGAACACCCAGGACGACCTTTACTACATCTACAACAACTCACTGTTGCTGGACTTGTGGATCCTGATCCGGACGCCGATTGCGGTGTTGCGCGGCAAAGGCGCCTTCTGATGGCATGGGACCGTGCGGCGGCCTACCGCCCGCTACCTGACCGGACCTGCGAGGACTCGGATGACGATTGACTACGGAATCACGACGTGGCTCGTGGTTGCGTTTGTAGCCGCGCTAACCGTGATGGTTGGGTGGAAGCGGCCGTTCGGCGTCCTTTCGGCGCTGGTGATTCTGGTTCCGCTGAGAGACTTCATCACCCGTTGGTTGAACGTCCACAGCGGGCTGAGTGTGGACGACGTCACCGCGCTCGGACGTTGGTGGTTTGTACTGGTTGGCTCGCTAACCCTGCTGCTTGGGGCACGGTGGGTCTATCGGATCTTGCGAAAGCCCAGCCGGCCGAAGCTTGGTTGGGTGGAGTTCACCCTGGCGGCGGCAGTGGTGGCGGCGGCCGGCGGAGCGCTGCTGTCTCCCGAAAAGGGCGCCGCGTTCACTTCGCTGCGCGGCTATTTGCAGCCGCTGGGCGTATTCTTGTTGGCGCTGGCGATGCGCCCTGGCAAGCGCGAACTCCGGAGGCTGATCATGCTTTGGGGATTGGTCGGCATTGTCATGGCCGGGTTTGCTCTGTGGCAGGCTGCGGGGTGGAGCGAGGCGGACTACCGCGCCGAGGGATACCTCCGTCAGAACGGTGAGCTGGTGGTACCACCGGTATCGATCGGTGGGCGACTCTACCTGCGGCCGTCGTCGACCGTCAGTGGCCCGAATGAACTAGGCGTGGACATGGTCTTGCTGACGCTCCTGGCGCTGTTCTCACTGGACGGGGCGAAAGGGACTCGGCTGGTTGCGTACGGCGCCCTGGTCCTGTTGTTCGCGTCCGGGCTGGCGGTCTCGGTCTCACGAAGCGCATTCTTGGCACTGCTGGCCGCGGCCGGAGCCACTGTCGCACTCTACTGGGGGCGAATGCGAAAGCGGATTGGAGGATTGGGGCCAAGCGCCAGGCTTCGAGCCGCCCTGATCGGCCTGGGTGGATTGGCGGCGATCGGGTTGGTCTTTGCGCGAGCCGGAATGCTCGCCCACATCGTCAACACCATGGAGAACCTGGCCGGTGCCTACCACTTTGTCGATTCGATCGAGGCCGTGCGCTACCTGGTGGCGCACCCACAGGGGGTCGGCATGGGGCTGGTGGAGCCGAAGGGCGCATTGACGCTGATCGAAGCCGGAGGGACATTCCACGTCGAGGGCTCAATCTTTCAGATCGCCATGGAGATGGGAGTCTGGGGGCTGGCCGCCTGGTTCGCGCTGTGGGCGGCCGCGCTGGCGCGTGTGTGGCGCAATTGGCAAGATGCAGTATCCGCGGAACTGCGGATCGTGAGCGGAACCGCGTTTGCCGGGTGGCTGGGGAGCCTGGTGGCATTTCTCTTCCTTCCGCTGATGCAGAGCATCAGCCTGATGGTGTGGCTGTGGTTTCTGCTGGGGATTGGCTACAGTAGCGACAAGATCGAGGCTGCTTGGTCAACGGCGACCGTCGGTGCGGTACTCGAACCTCATGCAGCAGCCTCCCAGATCGCCAATTCAGCGGCCACAGGCGGATAGACAGGTACAGAGGCGCTGAACGTTCGCAATCCGTTCCAGACCGGCGCTGGAGGCTCCGCGCGAAGCGCACCCTCGGCCTCCATCATTATCCCCTGCTACAACGAGGTTGGTACGATCGGCGATTTGCTGCGGGCCGTACGGTTGCAGTCGTACCCTTCGGAAAGGGTCGAGGTCATCATCGCTGACGGCGGCTCCACTGATGGGACGGTGCAGGCGGTAGAGGCATTTGCTGCCCGCTATCCCGAGTTCCCGCTGCGATTGGTGGATAACCCCAGGCGGATCATCCCCGCCGGCCTGAACGCGGCGATCGCCGAATCTCGTGGCGAGATTGTCGTACGGCTCGACGCGCACTCCGAGCCTGCTACGGATTACCTCGAGCGCTGCGTTGCGGTGCTCGCCGAGACTCAGGCAGCTTGTGTGGGCGGCCGCTGGGAGATCGTGCCAGGCCGTGACAGTTGGATCGGTCGGTCGATCGCGGTGGCGGCTGGGCACCCGCTTGGCGCCGGCGACGCGCGCTATCGGACCGGCGGCCCGGCTGGAGCCGTCGATACGGTCCCCTTCGGCGCCTTTCCCAGACAGTGGTTGAATCGGGTCGGCGGGTTCGACGAGCAGTTGCTGACCAATGAGGACTACGAGTACAACCTGCGGTTACGTCGGGCCGGGGGGCGAGTTTGGTTCGACCCGTCGATTCGATCCAAGTACGTGGCCCGGGGTTCGTATTCTGAGTTGGCCCGCCAGTATCTGCGGTATGGCTACTGGAAAGGCCGCATGCTGCGACGATATCCGAGCTCGATCAGACTGCGGCAATTGCTTCCGCCGCTCTTCGTGATCGGATCGGGGCTGCTGGTGCTGGCAGCTTCCTTCTTTCGCCCGGCAGCCTGGCTGCTGGCGGCGACTTGGACAGCCTATGCTGCCGTGCTCCTGGCCGCCGGCGCGGTAGCCGCGCTTCGAAAAGGAGCGGCTGGACATCTGCTGGGCGTCCCGGTTGCGCTGGCAACCATGCATCTGGCTTGGGGGTCAGGGGCGTTGCGCGGGCTGCTGGGACGCGGCGACCCAGAAGCATCCGCAGGAGATTCCACAGGCAATTGAGCTCAGTCGCAGCCGTGCCAGCGCTTATCTCGTTCCTGCTATTCGCAATGATCGGTTTCGGCCTTGGCCGCAAACGTCCGTTCATAGTCCTTTCGGTGCTCCTGATTGGCCTGCTCTTCCATGAGCTTCTGGTCAAGTGGCTGACATACCTCTTCGGCATGCCGGGCGACTGGGTACAAGCCATTTCGCTGTGGAAGGATGGGGTCCTGCTTGGGCTCCTGGCTGCGGTGGTGCTGCTCCGGGCACGGCAGGCTGCCCCTTTCGGACTGAAACGATGGCGGCAGAATCTTGGGCCGGTTGAGATTTCCCTGGCGGCAACGGTCGCGGTGGGGCTGGTGAGTTGGGCGCTGGCTCCGGACCGGCTCGCCGGGTTCGCGGCATTCCGCGACTACTACCAACCGCTGCTGCTCTTCGGATTGGCGCTTTGGATTCCCTCGTCGAAGCGGCAGCTCCGAAACCTGGTCGACGCGTGGTTGTCGGTCGGTGGATTGATGGCGCTGATTGGTCTTTGGCAGACCTTTGGCTGGTCCGAAGCCGACTATCTCCGCTTCGGATTCGGCCAGGCGATCAGCGATCTCGGCGTCCCGCCGCTGGACCTCGGCGGCCGGGTGATCCTCAGGGCTCCTTCGATCGTCAGCGGTCCAAATGAACTTGGCATGCACATGGTGCTGCTCCTACTGTTCGTCTGTTGTCGGCTGATACTCCCTGGTGGCACCCGGCAACGTCGGCTGATACTGTCCAGTTGTGTGCTCTTGTTTGCGGTTGCACTTGCCTACAGCTACTCGAGGGGCGATGTCGTTGCGCTCCCCTTGGGCATGCTGATGCTGCTGGCAGCTGTGAGACGCAAAGGTGCAAGCTTCCGCCTGGCGCGGATCTGGCCTTTGATCCTGGCGGTGCTCATCACGCTTGTGGTCAGCTACACGAACGGCACGATCGGTACGTTGGTCGATACCGCGACCGGTCTATCGCAGGACTACCACATCGTAGACACTACGGAGGCCGTTCGGGCGCTCCTTCGAAATCCACAGGGGGTTGGAATGGGGCAGGTCGGACCGCGCCGCGGAGCCTTCTTCCCGGATCAGCCCCGCTTTCACGTCGAAGGATCATTCTTTCAGATCGCGTTTGATATGGGAGTCTGGGGGCTGCTGGTGTGGATCGCGGCGCTGGT
>CAZGCX010000101.1:0-8800 GCA_964524585.1 uncultured Anaerolineaceae bacterium | reverse complement strand
CAAGCTGGAAGGCATGCAGAGCCCGCGCGGTTGGGGGCTGTTTCTGATCAAGAACATGGTCGACGATTTGAAGGTAACCACCGACGATCGTCACCATACGGTGGAGCTGATCCTCCACCTCAAGGGAGGCGAGCATGGCACAAAGCCAAACTGAAGCGGTGGTCAGGCGCGAGGATGGCAGCGCCATCATCGACCTGGCAGGCGACATCAACGGCTTTGCCGAGGCGATTCTGAATGCCGCCTACGACGAGGCCGGGGCGGTAAACCAGCACACCCTGGTGCTGAATTTCAGCAACGTCGACTACATCAACAGCACCGGAATCGCATTGATCGTGAGTATTCTGGGCAAAGCCCGCAAGGATGAGCGCAAGGTCGTGGTGTATGGCCTGAGCGACCACTACACTGAGATATTCGAGATCACGCGGTTATCGGACTTCATGGAAATCGCGACCGATGAGCGCGCCGCGCTCGAGTACAGCTAGTCCACAAACCCTGAGGAGGGCTGCAAATGACTGAAGCGAAGGTGAGCATGCAGGTGCGGGAGGCCACGCCAAGGGCCAGTGTGGTTGACATCAAGGGTGAGATCACTTCCTTTGCCGAGAACGTGCTGATGGATGCCTATGCCAAGGCCAGCGGCAACGGGGCCAGCGCTATCATCCTGAACTTCAATGATCTGGAGTACATGAACAGTGGTGGCATCGGCCTGCTGGTGACGATGTTGATTCGCGCCAATCGGCAAAAGCAGAGCTTGCTGGCCTATGGTCTGACGGAGCACTACCAGCAGATCTTCGAGCTCACTCGGCTGAACGAGGCGATCCAGATCTTCGGCAGTGAGGCGGAGGCGGTGGCAGCCGTTTGAGGCTCGCTGTCTGAGGACCAATCTGGAGGAATGCAATGACAACCAACAGCGAATCTCAGCGGGTCGAGCCCAAAGACTCGGCGTTCTGGGCCGATCCGGTCTCCAAACTGAGCGTCTCGGACGTTCCGGTCGGGGCGCTGAGCCTGAACGTCGAAGGCCGTCAGGTAGTTAGCCCATTACAGGGCTTTGGCCAGTTGTGGCAGAAGACCTATCGGGTCCGGCTGACCGAAGCCAAAGCCACGCCGGCCGAGGCGGTGAGCTTCCTTAAGCAGAGCCTGCCGGCGCTGATGCCGGATGATTCGCGCTTTTATCCCTCGGTATCCGGGGTACAGCCGGGCGAGGTGGTGCTGATCAATGCCACGCTTCCGGGGGTTCCCGGGCAGATCGCTACCGGCGTGATGGTGCTGTACAGCGATGAGGAGTCGTTCACCCTGATGTGCCCGGAAGGCCATCCGGAAGCAGGCTGGAACACTTTCAGCGCATTCGAGGAAGACGGCACCACTGTGCTCCAGATTCAGTCGCTGGCGCGTGCCAACGATCCGGTCTTTGAATTCGGCTTTCGGTTCATGGGTGGGTCGAAGCAGCAAGAACGCATCTGGAACCATGTCTTGGCCCAGGCCGCGGAGCACTTCGGGGTTACCGGTGAGGTCATCACCCGCAAGACGCTGGTGGACCGGCGGCTGCAGTGGTCGCAGGTCACGAACGTTTGGTACAACTCAGCGATCCGCAGCTTGCTTAACCTTCCGGTCCGCTTGATCCGCAAGCTATTCGGCCGGGAATCCTGACCAGGCCTCAGCTCGATCCAGCCGCTCCCTGATGGCTGACAAGCAGTACGACGCGGTCGTGATCGGGTCTGGCCCGAACGGTCTTGCCGCGGCAATCACCGTCGCACAGACCGGGCGATCGGTACTGGTGTTCGAGGCCGCCCAGACTATCGGCGGCGGCAGCCGCACCGCCGAGCTGACGCTGCCCGGCTTCCGGCACGATGTTTGTTCGGCAATCCATCCGCTGGGAGCCAGCTCGAGCTTCTTCAACTCATTGCCGCTGGCAGATCATGGCTTGCGCTGGATCACGCCGCCCGCCGCCTTTGCACATCCACTGGACGACGGTCGGGCGGTGCTGCTTTGGCCGGACCTGGAGCGCACCGCGGCTCAATTAGGTCCGGATGCGGCCGCCTATCGTCGATTGATGGGCCGTCTGGTTGCAAACTGGCGGGCGCTGTTCAATGAAATCCAGGGGCCATTGCGAGTGCCCCCTCGCCATCCGCTGCTCATGGCGCATTTCGGTCAGTTGGCGGTGCGCTCGGTGACCGGGCTGGCAAATGCCCGCTTTAAAGGCGAGGCGGGCCGCGCACTGTGGGCCGGCCTGGGAGGCCACTCCATGATGCCGCTTGAGCACTGGGTGACCTCCGCCTTTGCGTTCGGTGTCGGCATCACGGGCCACGCAGTGGGCTGGCCGCTGGCCGCCGGCGGATCGCAAACCATCGTCGATGCATTGGCCGCTCATCTGAGGGCCCTCGGCGGCGAGATCGTCACCGGCCGACAGATCACTCAATTTGACCAGCTGCCGTCGTCCAAGGCAGTGCTTTTCGACACCGCTCCCAAGCAACTGCTGCAGATCGCCGGCGACCGCCTGCCCGGCGGCTACCGCCGCCGATTGGAGCGCTACCGCTACGGGCCGGGGGTATGCAAGGTGGACTGGGCGCTGGATGGACCAATCCCATGGACTGCTTCTGAATGTCTGCAGGCGGCGGCGCTGCACATTGGCGGCACGATGGAGGAGATCGCGGGGGCCGAGCGGACGGTCTGGCAGGGGGAGCATCCACGGCGGCCGTTCGTGATCATGGCCCAGCAGAGCCTGTTCGACCCCAGCCGCGCGCCGGAGGGCAAACACACCGCCTGGGGTTATTGCCACGTGCCCAACGGCTCGGCGGTGGATA
Source organism: uncultured Anaerolineaceae bacterium (assembly GCA_964524585.1). Taxonomy (GTDB): domain Bacteria; phylum Chloroflexota; class Anaerolineae; order Anaerolineales; family E44-bin32; genus JADFRG01. Next base: position 6,002 of record CAZGCX010000101.1, on the reverse strand, counting down.
TGAGCGAACAGATCGAGGCTCAGATCGAGCGGTTTGCCCCTGGCTTCAGACAGCGAATCCTGGCGCGCAACGTGCGGACCGCGCTTGAGATGGAGAGTTACAACGCCAACTACGTGGGCGGCGACATCAACGCCGGCCTCCAGGACCTGCGGCAGCTCTTTACCCGGCCGACGCCCAGCCTCAATCCATACGCCACGCCGGTGCGTGAGCTCTACCTGTGCTCGTCAGCCACTCCGCCAGGTGGTGGCGTTCATGGGCTCTGCGGTTATCAGGCAGCACTCGCCGCGCTGCGGCGCAGCCTGCGCTGACCCAGATTTAAGCCGGTGCCGGGAGGCGCCGAAAAGGCGCGCTCCAGCCGGCAACTTTACAAGCCGAAGTCTATGAAGAAGGTTGATGAGAAGCGGGCGAAGATCTGCTCCATCCGCCCGCTGACCAGCAGCACCCCCACGATCACCAGTATGGCGCCGGTGACGATTGAAATCACGCGGATGGCGCGGCTGTGCCGACGCATTAATTCGGCGATCCGGCCGACACCAAGTGCCGCCAGCAGGAACGGCACCGCCAGGCCGGCCGAGTAGGCGATCAGCAGAGTCGCTCCCAGCGCCAAATTGGCACTGTTGAGCGCCAGGGTCAGGATCGCACCCAATACCGGCCCGACACACGGTGCCCAGCCGGCCGAGAAGAACACACCCATCAGTGCCGAGGACAGGTAGCCCAGATTGGCGCCCGGCGCGAACTGGCGGCGGGTGTCGTAGTCCAACAGCGGAATATTGATCACGCCCATGGTGTGCAGGCCGAACAGCACCACCACCACTCCCCCAATCTGCGCGATCAGGCCGCGCGCTTCGAACAACAAACTGCCTAGCGCCGAAGCAGTCAGCCCCAGCCCAATGAACACCAGGCTGAAACCGAGCACGAACGCCAGCCCGTGGCTGAAGGTGGTCCAGCGGTTTTCGATGGTCACACCTTCCGGCGTGACCGAGCGGCCGCCAAGGTAGCCCAGATAGGCCGGCACTAGCGCCAGCACGCAGGGCGACAGGAACGACGCCAGCCCGGCCAGCACTGCCAATCCGATGGTCAAATTCGCAGGATCCATTCACTCTCCATTACCCAGCGCCGGTAGTCGCCAATTCGCGTGCCCGGAGCGCAAACTGCTCCGTATCGCGCGCCCATTCTATCCAGTCAGATTAAGAATCGGTTGTCTGATCTCAACCCGCGGTGTGCCCAGTGTTAAGATAGCGCGTCCATTAGGGAATCTTACGCGAGGAGAGCCGATGAAGGAATGGGTGATCGGGGTCGATCTGGGGGGGACGCAGATCCGGGCGGCGCGGGTCGATCGGCAGGGCAAGCAGGCTGCGCGCTCCGATCAGCTTACCCATGCGGACAAGGGCGGCGAGGCGGTGATGGGCCGGATCTTCGAATGCGTGGATCAGGTGCTGCAGGGCGTTCCGTCAGAGGAGATCGAAGGCATCGGGATCGGCGCGCCTGGTCCGATCGACGCCGAAGGCCGCTTGCACAACCCGCCCAACCTGCCCGATTGGCCCGACTTCTCACTCAGCGATCGGCTCAGCAAACGTTTTGGCGTGCCGGCCTTTGCGGGCAACGACGCCAATGTGGCGGCGCTTGCCGAACGGCGCTTCGGCGCTGGAAAAGGTGTGGACGACCTGGTCTACGTCACCGTCAGCACTGGCATCGGGGGCGGGATCGTCAGCGGCGGCAAGTTGCTGGTCGGCGCCCGTGGCTACGCGGCCGAAATCGGACACCAGACGCTGGTGATCGACGGTCCGATCTGCGGCTGCGGACAACCGGGGCATTTGGAGGCGCTGGCTTCCGGACCAGCGATTGCACGCGAGGCCAAAGAAAGGATCGAGCAGGGGGCCGAGACCAGCCTGAAAGCGCATGGCGATCAGCTCGATGCATCGCACGTCACCCGGGCCGCCGAGGCCGGCGATTCGCTGGCAATTGAGCTGCTGGCCCAGGCCGGCTTCTACATCGGGCTGGGGCTGGTAAACCTGATCCACATCCTGGAGCCGGCCCGCATCCTGATCGGCGGGGGCGTGAGCCAGGCCGGTGAGCTGCTGTTCAAACCGATCCGCGAGACCGTCCATTCGCACCTGATGTCGCCGGTCTTCCAGTCGGTCGAAATCCTGCCGGCCGACCTGGGAGCCGACGTCGGCCTGCTGGGCGCGGTGGCGCTGGTGCTCGAGGGCGCCGACTAGGCAAGCAGCCTCTCGCCCGATTCGTTAGCGCATCCGGCCAACGGCAGCTCCGCTCTTCATGCCCGCCTCGGCCGGCTTGACAAGCTGTGCTAGAATGGGGCGCTAATATGAAATTCCACTGATTCAATCCACGCGCGCTCTTCCTCTCGCCGGGAACCGTCGCTCCTAGCGACTTTCCCCCCTATTTCACGGATTCAACTGAATCCACCGCGAGGGTCTGCGCGGTGGAAATTCCACCCGAGACGACCTCCCGTCAGGGAACGCGTCTGTTCGTGTTGTACGGTATGGGGCTGTAGCCTGCAATGAGTGACCTGGACTTCGATCTGCGAGAAACCCTTCATCGGCGTCGGCTGATCGGCACGCTGCGGCTGCTGCGCGGCTACCGCTTGATCTTCCTGATCGCCACGCTCAGCCTGGGAATGGCCGCGATTGCGCAGGCCGGCACCTACCTGCTGCTGCGGCAGCTGGTAGACCACGTGCTCGGCCAGCCGGACGCCGCCCGGCAGCTGCCGCTGATGGCGTTGGCATTCGTCGGCATCGCAGGCGCCCAGGGCGGCTTCACCTACCTGAGCGGCCGGCTGGCGGCGCGCAGCGCCGAGTCCATCGCCAAGCGGCTGCGGGAATACCTGTACGACCACCTGCAGCGGCTGCGGTTCAGCTATCACGACCAGTCGCGGACCGGCGAACTGGTGCAGCGCTCCACCTCCGACGTGGACGCCATCCGGCGCTTCTTTTCCGAGCAAGCGATCGGCGCCGGACGGATCATCCTGTTGTTCCTGGTGAACTTCACGGTGCTGCTGCAGCTCAACCCCTACCTCGCCGTGCGGTCGGTGGTGGTGGTCCCGATCACGGTCGGGCTGTCGCTGGTGTTCTTCCGCCGGGTCTCAGAGGCCTACGAGTCCTACCAGAATCAAGACGCGGTGCTCTCCACCACCCTGCAGGAAAACCTGGCGGGAGTGCGGGTGGTGAAGGCCTTCGCCCGCCAGCACCACGAACGCAGCAAATTCGACGGCGACAACTGGGAGAAGTTCCTGCGCGGCCGGCGGTTGTTGAGCATGCACGCGCTGTATTGGCCGGTCTCCGACATCCTTTCCGGCCTGCAGATGCTGTTTGGCCTGACTTTGGGCGCACTGATGGTCATGGACGGGCGCATCACGATCGGCACCTACCTGGCCTACGCCGGGCTGATCATCTGGATCATCTGGCCGATCCGCAACCTGGGCCGCATGGTGGTGCAGATGTCCACCGGGCTGGTCTCGTACCACCGGGTGGCCGAAATCATTCGCCAGGACAAGGAACCGTTGGAGCTGGGCCAGTACGCGCCGGACCACGCGCCGCGCGGCGAGCTGGTCTTCGAAGGGGTGCAGTTCGCATACGAGCCGGGGGTGCCGGTGCTGCACGACATCGACCTGCGGGTGGAACCCGGGCAGGTGGTGGCGCTGCTGGGCCCGACCGGGTCGGGCAAGTCCAGCCTGGTCAACCTGCTGCCTCGCTTCTACGAGTACACCGGCGGCAGCCTGCGGCTGGACGGCCTGGAGCTCAACCAGTACCGGCGCAGCTACCTGCGCAAGCACATCGGCATCGTAGAGCAGGAGCCGTTCCTGTTCTCGCGCACCATCGGTGAGAACATCGCTTACGGCGTGGCGCGGGAAGTCAGCCAGGGTGAGATCGAAACCGCCGCCCGGGCGGCCGCCATCCACGACGTGATCCAGGGTTTCCCGGACGGCTATGACACGCTGGTCGGCGAGCGAGGCGTGACGCTCTCCGGCGGCCAGAAGCAGCGGGTGGCGATTGCCCGCACGCTGCTGATGAACCCGCGCATCCTGATCCTGGACGACTCGACCAGTTCGGTCGACACCGAGACCGAGGCGCTGATCCGGGAGGCGTTGGAGCGGTTGATGGAAGGCCGCACCAGCTTCGTCATCGCCCACCGCATCCAGAGCGTGATGAGCGCCGATCTGATCCTGGTCTTGCGCGACGGGCGCATCGTGCAGCGCGGGACGCACGACGAACTGCTGGCACAAGACGGCTTGTATCGGCGGATTCACCAGGCGCAGACCGACATCGCAGTGGAACTCGAAAGGGAAATGGCCGGTGTCTGACTACGGGTTCGAAGAAGAGGATTTCTCCACCAAGGTCAGCGGTAGGACCCTGCGGCGGATCTTTGCGCAGACCCGCCCGCACTGGAATTGGTTGGCTGGATTCCTGCTGATGATCGCCATGGTGGCGATACTGGACTCACTGTTCACCTACCTGAGCAAGCAGATCATCGACCAGGGGATCCTGGCCAACGACCGGCAACAGTTGATGCGATTGGTCGGGCGCTACGCGGCGCTGATCTTCGGTCAGGCGTTCTTCGTGTTCGGCTTCATCTATCTGGCCGGCGTGCTGGGCGAGCGGGTGCGCTATGACCTGCGGCGCAAGCTCTTCGATCGACTGCAGGACCTGTCGCTGTCCTACTACGACCGGACCCCGGTGGGGTGGATCATGTCGCGGGTGACTTCCGACACCGAGCGGGTGGCGGAGTTGGTCACCTGGGGGTTGCTGGACACTTCCTGGGGAGTACTGGGCATCGGCAGCTCGCTGGTCTTCATGTTTCTGATCAACTGGCGCCTGGCGCTGATCGTGCTGGTCATTGTGCCAGTCATCCTGGCAGTGGCGCTGGAGTTCCGGCGACGGATCCTGGGCGAGTTCCGAGTGGTCCGGAAGATCAACTCCAAGATCACCGGCGCCTTCAACGAAAGCATCACCGGGGTGCGGGTCACCAAAGCCATGAGCCGTGAGCAGCGCAACCTGGACGAGTTCAGCGGACTGACCAGTGAGATGTACCGGGCCAGCTTCCGGGCGGCCTGGTTGTCGGCGTTGTTCCTGCCGGTGGTTCAGCTGGTGAGCGCGTTAGCGATCGGAAGCGTGGTCTGGTACGGCGGACTGCAGGTGCAGGTAGCGGGGATGACGCTGGGTGGGATCCAGGCCTTCGTGTCCTACATCGTACTGATGCTGTTCCCGATCCAGGAGATGGCGCGGGTGTACGCCGAGATGCAACACGCGCTGGCCTCGGCCGAGCGGGTGTTCTCTTTGATCGACTCGGTTCCGGAAGTGCAGGATCGGGAGAGCGCCTACGACCCCGGGACGATCCGAGGCGACATCGAGTTCGAAAACGTGAGCTTCTACTACGAGCCGGACAGCCCGGTATTGGAGGATTTCAACCTGCGGGTGAAAGCGGGCGAGACGATCGCGCTGGTCGGCCCGACCGGTGGTGGAAAGAGCACCATCGTGAATCTGCTGGCGCGCTTCTATGAGCCGTCAGCCGGCACGATTCGAATCGGCGGGCACGACTACCTGGATCTGGCGCTGCACGCCATTCACTCACGCCTGGGTATCGTGCTGCAGACCCCGCACCTATTTTCCGGGACTGTTGGGGACAACATCCGATACGGCGAGCTGGACGCCACCGACGAAGAGATCGAGGCCTCGGCGCAAGTCGCTGGCGCCCATGACTTCATCGCCCAGATGGAATCCGGCTACGGTACTCAGGTGGGGGAGGGCGGGGTACTGCTTTCGGTCGGACAGAAACAGTTGATCAGCCTGGCCCGGGCAGTATTGGCCAATCCGGAGATCTTCATCATGGACGAGGCCACCAGCTCGGTCGACACGCTGACCGAATTGCTGATCCAACGCGGCATCGAGGCCATGATGGAAGGCCGCACCAGCTTCATCATTGCCCACCGGCTGTCGACGATCAAGCGGGCCGACCGCATCCTGGTGATTGAGGAGGGACGCATC
>CAZGCX010000100.1:0-8852 GCA_964524585.1 uncultured Anaerolineaceae bacterium | reverse complement strand
CGATCCAATATGAATGAAACCGATGGTTGTTGGGAGAAGCTGCCCCACCAGGGTGGTGGTGAACTCGCCAGCGTACGACGCAGTTGGCCTCCGGCAAGTTGGTCGGTAGCTCACATCCGTCCCATGCTTCACCGACGTCCCATTTGTAGAGCTGATGGACCTCCGCTGCCCACGGCAGACCGGCCGTCTGCCCTCCGTAAAATTGGCCCGGCGGACCAAATCCGCTCCAACTCACGAACGGATCGGCATTATGCGTGTGGTCGTAATGACAACCAAGTTCCGGTCCGAACAGAGCATGCCACTGGTTCGGATCATGGTTCTCGCACAGTGGGACGCCCGAGGCGGCTGTAGGAACCGCGGTCGGCGAGGGAGTGCGGGTGGCTTCGCGGGCCTCGAAGGTCGGCGTGGGACTGCCTCGGACCTGGTCTGTGGGCCGGGTAGGGGGGGTCGCAGTGGCTTCCCGGGGGGCCTCTCGCGTGCTGGCGACTTCGGGTGACGGGCGTGGCTCTGAAGTCCTTGACGGCTCTTGCGAATTCGGCGTCCGGCCAGACACTGTTGCCCGATCGCTCAGGGCGGCCGATGAGGGGACGCGCCCGGAGCTGCAAGCGCCTGACGCCAACACAACTGCTGCGACCAGCAAGGCACCGACTGGGGTTTTTCGATCCGAGGATCTGCGGCGGCCGTGTTTGTTGACTCGTGAAGGCGCTGATGTCGGCATGTGACCCCGTTTTGCACTGGCGGGCAGCGAACTCCCTGAGCAGTTCAGTGCCTCGCGTGCATATTCTCACGTACATCTGAACTTCCCGGAAGCCGGTACTTTGCTCTCAACAAGATCGGCGCCGGCCTGCTGAAGGCTGGGTGGCTGCCGACGAGCACGGCCCTCTCCCACATCGAGTTTTGGTATAGTTAGTTGCTGGTGGAACCGTGGTGCTACGGGCGGGGAAGCTCATCGACATCTTGCCCTGGCGGGCACCGGAGGCCGGGGTTAAATCGTGGGAGCCTGCGTGCTTATGGGGCGTGAGATCATCATTCATATCACTGTCACTCATTTTTTTTGTCCTGCCCACGCCCTGCCCTAGCCGCGAGTTGACCGTCAACACAGCACCGTCCGCAACTCCGCCAGTTGGCGAGGGACTATGGGCGCGTATCCGTTTGGGGTCAGAAGGCTTGAGACCAAGGTGACCGAACTACCCGGCATTTTGATTGTCGACGACCAGGTCGAGGCGGCAAAGCTGTTGGCGCTGCACTTCGAGCGCGACGGCTATCAGGTGCATGTGGCGCACAACGGTCCGGAGGGGCTGAAGCTAGCCTACGAGCATCAGCCGAGTGCGGTCGTACTCGACGTCCGTATGCCGGGAATGGACGGCTACGAAGTCTGCGGCCGGCTGCGCGATTTCTCCGACGCGGTGATCCTGTTCGTGACGGTGGTCAATGACCGCGACGCCATCGTGCGCGGGTTGCAGCTCGGGGCCGATGACTACCTGATCAAACCCTTCAACTACCTGGTGTTGCTGGCCCGGATCGAGGCTTGCCTGCGTCGGCGCAACATCCAGCGCGAGCGGTCCAAGGCCGAGCCGGTCCCGTTCACCGCCTGGTCACTCGACGAGCTGCGGCGGGAAGTCATCATCGGCAAACGCCATGTGCAGCTCACGCCCAAAGAGTTCGAAATCCTGCAGTATTTCATGGCCCACCCGGACACGGTGCACGCCGCGGACGACATCCTCGAGGTACTGTGGGGACCGGAGTACGTCGGCGACCCGGACCTGGTTAAGCAGTTCGTCTATCGTTTGCGTTCCAAGCTGGAGCCCAATCCATCCGAGCCGCAGTATTTCGTGACCATCCGAGGTGCGGGCTACGCCTTCGAGCCGGACACCCATCCCCTGATCGGCAAAGTCGACCAAGTCGAGGCGAAGCTGGCCGCGTCACAGATGCCGGTCGCCGAGCCGGGCCAACTTCATGACCCGCCCGGCAGGCCGGGCAAGTCAGAGCGGTCGGGCGTGATCGTCCTGCCCCCTCCGGAAAAGCTACCGCCGGCCGTTCAGGGTACGCCGCCCTCCGGCACGCCCACCAGGCAACCTGCGCTCGGCGTTAGTTTTCAGACCTCGCGTGAATCCGATCCGGTGCCGGGCTGGACCATTTTCATCCCGCGTAGCAGCGCCGGGTTCCGCTGGCTGGTGCTCGGCGTAGCCGGAATTGCCATTTTGGCCAGCGCCGCCATCTGTCGGCTGGCGCTGACCTAGCGTCGCCAAACCCCCATATGCGGCTGGGAGCCAAGTACTAAGCAAGTTGATTCGCGCACGAGTCATGCGTGTGCCATAATCGGCTCGGACGACCTCTAGCCGGAGGGCTCCAACTGACCACATTGACTCATTCGATGCCGCTATGATAGGATTCGCGCCCCGTGGCACCTCGGTGCTCACGGACTGGAGGGGTCAGGCACATCGATCGAGCGCTGCGCAGCGCGTTGGCTTTCATGGCGACGGGTTGGGAACTCCGCACCGTGTAGATCACAGACACACGTGGAGGCGAGGAGCCTCGGGCCTGAACTGGTCGCTTGTCGATCCTGCGGATCGACCGAGTCCGAGGGGAGCCAATTGCGAAACCGGCCACTGTGGCCGGTTTTTCGATTCTAGGTGCGGAGGCGCGTTCGGATGATGGGCAAAAAGGACAAGAAGCAGGCCGGCGGCGACCGTGAGATCCGGGTGCTGGTGATCGATGACGACGTGACACTGGCAAATCTGCTGGGCATGCTGCTGGAGAAGGACGGCTACCAGCCCACCATCACCAACTCCGGGCCGGTTGGCATCCGCACCGCGCAGCAGATCGATCCGGAAGCCATCATCCTGGACATCATGATGCCCGGCATGAGTGGCTACGAGGTCTGCCGCCAATTGCGTGAGATGACCGACGCGGTGATCATCTTCGTCAGCGTTAAGGGCAGCACCGCCGGCATCATCCTGGGGCTGCAGATGGGCGGCGACGACTACGTCACCAAGCCGTACACCTACGTCGAACTGTCGAATCGACTGCAGGCCTGCCTACGCCGCCGCGGCACCAGCAAACTGCCGTCGGTCTTGAAAGTTGCCCAGAACCTGATGCTGGTGACCGACCCTGACCGCCGGCTGGTGTTCGTCGACGACCGCGAGACCCAGCTCACGCCCACCGAGTTCGAAGTGCTCCAGTACTTAATGAAGCACCAGGGCAAAGTGCTCAGCGCCGACGCCATTTTGGCCAACGCCTGGGGCCCGGAATACATCGGCGCCCACGAGCTGGTCAAGCAGTTCATCTATCGGCTGCGCAACAAACTCGAGCCGGATCCCTCCAACCCGAGCTACATCCTGACCGTGCGCGGCTCAGGGTACGTGTTCGAGGGTAACGGCTCGACCGCCGCGCACTGATCCAGTCACCTTCTAGTCATCAAAAACGCTGCGGAATTGGTCGCCCGACCGATTTCGGCCGGAATCGTTCACCCGCCATTTACCCCTTAGTGACCTGCTGAGGATAGGATGCTGTTGCCGGAGTAACGCACGAGTTCGTAGATCAGCCAAAAGGAAGCCTCGGCGGGTTGCAGCCCACCGAGGCCAATACACAGAGCAGCGGGCTAGCGCCCTCCGTGTGCGTGTCAGTATAGCACCGGCCGCTCGGCACAAGGTAAACGTCGAAGGGAGGCACCAGCAGCGTAGGGAACGACATCGAGAACCGCGATTCGATGATCGCAAACCGTGATCAAAACCGAGCTACCGCAAACAAGTGGACCGGAAGGATGGGCGCTTCGTAGAGGTGAGAGATCCCGCGAAGGCAGCTTTGTTTAAGTAAGGACTTCAACCATGCAAACAGAGAACAAGCTTTCGCAAGTTGAGCCCGGGATCTTCGCCCCCAAGCATAAGCCCTGGAAGTTCTTGGGCAATTCCGAGATTGACATGATTGATGAAGCATTGGCTGCGGTCGGCCCCTTCGGCGAAGTGGAGCTGATTGTGGAGAAAGGGCGATTGCGCTTCGTGGTCACCAAGAACAGCCACGACGCGCTCAAGTGGCGGCCCGGGGCCATCGCGGACGAGGTCGGTTGATGGCTGTGCTGGGAAACCAAACCCGAGAGCGCATTGGCGAATTGCTGGCGGCCATCCGTTCGCCGGAACCTGATCTGGGGGCCCCAATTGCTGATTTCCCGGCCACCGTCCTGGTGGTCGACGACGACCCGGATACCTGCGGTCTGGTTCAAACCGTTCTCGGAGCCCACGGTCTGAAAGTACACTGCGCGTTTGACGGACCCGAAGGCGTGCAGCAGCTCGACGAGATTCAAGCCGACCTGGTGGTTCTGGACGTCATGATGCCCGAGATGGACGGCTTCGAGACCTACCGGCAGATGCGGGACCGAACCGACGCTCCGATTCTCTTCTTGTCGGCGAAATCTGACCTGTCGACGGTGGCCCGTGGCCTCGGCTCGGGAGGGGTGGACTACATTGCCAAGCCATTCAGCCCGCGCGACCTGGTGAGCCGGGTGGAACGCAATCTCAACCGCGGCCCGAGGGCGGGGGAAGCCCGGCCCGAAGGCATCCCGGTCTGGGGAATCGGCCAGCGCAGGACTTCAGGGCGCCGCGAACTTTACTTCGTCGCCAAACGCCTGCTGGATTTCTCGCTGGCCGCGCTGTCGCTCATTGTCTTGGCCCCGCTGTTCGTGGTGCTTGCGGTGCTGATCAAGCTCGACACCGCCGGCCCGGCGATCTTCACACAGACCCGTATCGGTTCGCGACGCCGCCGCAAGGGCAAGTGGGAATACTGGGAGGTGACTCCCTTTACGTTTTACAAGCTGCGCACCATGCAGAACAACGCCGATTCGACGCCGCACAAGGACTTCGTGAAGGCATTGATCATGAAAGACGTGGCCGGGGTCGCGGCGATTCAGGGTGGTGAAGAGACGACCAAGAAGCTGGTGAGGGACTCCCGGGTGACTCGTTTCGGCCGATTCTTGCGCCGCAGCAGCCTGGACGAGCTGCCGCAGTTGTGGAACGTACTCAAGGGAGATATGAGCGTGGTGGGTCCACGTCCTCCCATTCCGTATGAGGTCGAAACCTACGCCGCCTGGCACCGCCGTCGGTTTGAGGCCGCTCCGGGGCTCACCGGGCTGTGGCAGGTCGAGGCCCGCAGCTCGGTCGAGTTCGATGAAATGATCCGGATGGATGTTTGGTATGCCGAGCATCAATCGCTCAGGATGGATTTGGTTCTGATGTTCAAGACACCGTTTTCCGTGCTCTCGTTGAAGGGCGCGGTCTGAGGTGAGCGGAGGAAGACAAGCCTTGGAAGCAACACGAATAGGCGTAATCGGCTGTGGTTACTGGGGGCCAAACCTGGTGCGCAACTTCGCCGAACTGCCCTCGGCACGTGTGGTGGCGGTTGCGGACTTGAGTGAGGAGCGGCTGGGCCATATCCGCGGTCGGTATCCCGGGATCCGGACGACCTGTGACTACCGGGAACTATTCTCGATGGAGCTCGATGGAGTGGTGGTTGCAACGCCACCGCCGACTCATGCGGCCCTGGCTCGTGAGTGCCTGGAGCACGACCTGAGCGTCCTGGTGGAGAAACCGCTGGCGCTCAGCAGCTCTGACGCCGAGCAGTTGATCGAGTTGGCAGGCGAGCAGGGTCGCACGTTGATGGTCGGCCACACCTTCGAATACAACCCGGCCGTCCGACTCCTCAGACGGTTGATCGAGAGCGGCGAGCTCGGGAAGATCTTCTACATTGACTCGGTGCGGGTCAATCTCGGGCTGTTCCAGCGCGAGCTGAATGTGCTGTGGGATCTGGCGCCGCACGATCTTTCGGTCCTGATCTACCTGTTGGGCAGCGAGCCGGTGACGGTCGGCGCCTCGGGCGGCAGTTACGTGTTGAAGGGCGTGCATGATATCGCCTACCTGCATCTGGAGTTCCCCGGTAACGTCATTGCCCACGTGCACGTGAGTTGGCTCGATCCGGCCAAAGTCCGGCGGGTCACGGTCGTCGGCAGCAAGAAGATGGCGGTGTACGACGACGTGCATCCCACCGAGAAGGTCAAGATCTTTGATAAGGGCGTGGATCTGCCACCCTACACCGACACCTACGAAGAGTTCAAGCTGAGTTATCGATCCGGAGACGTGCTCATCCCGCGTATCGAACTGGCCGAGCCGCTGCGACTGGAGTGTGAGGATTTCGTCCACGCCATCACCACCGGGGCGCAGCCGCGCGCCAGCGGCGAGTCTGGCCTCCGGGTGATCAAGGTGCTCGAAGCGGCCAATCGCTCGTTGGAAAACGGCGGCGACGGGGAGCTGGTGCTGCCCTCCACCCACATTATCGACGAACTGGCCTCCGTAGCGGCGGCCTCGGATTAGTCGCATGTCTGTCGGCTGGTACGCGCTGCGCACCAAACCGAACCGGGAGTCGCTGGCCTGGCATCAGGCCCGGCTGCGGGGGGTGGAGTGCTTCTACCCCCGAATGCGGGTTCGCCCGGTCAACCCGCGTGCCAGCAAGGTTCGCCCGTTCTTCCCGGGCTACCTGTTTGTGCAGGCGGACCTGGATGAGCTCGGCCTGTCGGCGCTCGAATACCTGCCCTACGCGACCGGCCTGGTGTGTTTCGGCGGCGAACCGGCGCGGGTCCCCGATGCGCTGATCAACGGCTTGAAGCGGCGCGTGCAGGAGATGGCCGAGAGCCATGCTGCCTGGGAGCAGGGCCCGTACAAGAACGACCGGGTCTGGATCAGCGACGGACCGTTCGCCGGCCTCGAGGCCATCTTCGATACCCGGCTTTCCGGCGGCGACCGGGTGCGTCTGCTGCTTGAGCTGCTCAATGGGCATCGCGTCCCGATCGAAATGGACGCGGCCCAGATCGAATACAGCCAACGAATCTAGACCGCGCCCGGTAAGGCGAGGGTCTACATTCGCGAAATAGTGCCACAAACTCCGCATTGTCGGAAGGGCGGAGCCTGCCTGACGGAATTCACAAATCATGACCAAACTGACCAACCATCCCGGAGCAAGAATCGACGAATCGGCTGACGTGTCGCCCGAAGCTACTGTCGGCGCCGGCACCAGCGTGTGGCATCTGGCGCGGGTGCGCGAGCGGGCTTCGATCGGCAGCGGATGCATCGTCGGGACCGGCGTCTATGTCGACTGCGACGTCGTGATCGGCAGCAACGTCAAGATCCAGAACCAGGCCCTGATCTATCGCGGCGTGACGCTTGAGGATGGGGTGTTCATCGGGCCGCAGGCGTGTTTGACCAATGATCGGATCCCTCGTGCAATCAACCCCGATGGCAGTCTCAAGAATGAAGATGACTGGCAGGTCGGGCCGATCCTGGTCCGCCAGGGCGCCTCGATCGGCGCTGGCGCCGTCCTGCTGCCGGGCGTCACGGTCGGTCGCTACGCCATGGTTGCCGCCGGAGCGGTGGTGAGCCGCGACGTGCCGGAGCATGCGCTGGTGGTGGGAGTGCCGGCCAAGGTCCGCGGCCATGTCTGCGTGTGCGGCGTGCGCCTGGATGAAACCGTCGATCCGGCGCGCTGCCCAAAGTGTGGCCGGCTGTACGAATCCGCCGGCAACGGGCTGGCGCTGATGCGCTCGCCGCTCGGAGTCTCGGCCTGAGATGAACCTGTCGATCGTCATGCCGCTTTTCAACGAAGTCGAGAATGTACCGAGAATTCAGGCCGAACTGCTGCCGGTGGTGCGGGAGCTGGCGGTGGCCCACAACGTCGAGGTGATCTTCGTAGATGACGGCAGCACCGACGGCACCCACACCGAGCTCAGCCGCAGCTTCATTAATATGGGCGGCCCGCGGCTGGTGTTCGCCATCGCCCGACATCCAGCAAATCGTGGGCTGGGCGCCGCGCTGCGAACCGGATTCGCCGCCGCCCGCGGCGAGGTGATCGTGAGCGTGGATTGCGACGGAAGTTATCGCTTCGAGGAGATCCCCGGGTTGACGTTTTGCCTGGGTCCCCAGGTGGACGTGGTGACGGCTTCGCCCTACCACGCCGATGGAGCGGCCGAGGGCGTGCCGGCGCTGCGCCTACTGCTCAGTCGCGGCTGTTCACTACTGTACCGGGTGCTGGTCAGTTGGCGCATCCGCACCTACACCAGCCTGTTCCGCGCCTACCGGCGGCAAGTCATCGAAAACGTGCCGTTTGAGAACAACGGATACCAGGCAGTCACCGAGCTGCTGGTCAAAGCCATGCTGAAGGGGTATCGGGCGGTGGAGTATCCGACCGTGCTGCGCAAGCGGGCGGTCGGCGTCTCGAAAGCTAAGCTGCTCCGGACGGTCAAGGACCACCTGCGGTTCCAGGCTTCCATCGTGTTGGATCGTCTCAAGCTGAAGCCGCTCGTGCGGCGGGCAGAAGGCAGCCGGGCTGCGTCATGAAGATCGTATCGATTGTCGGCGCTCGGCCCGAATTCGTGCAGGCCGTTCCAGTCAGCCGCGCCATCCGCCGCGAGCACCGCGAGATCTTGGTCCATACCGGTCAACACTACGACCCCCAGCTCTCGCAGACATTCTTCGATGAACTCGCCATTCCGACCCCCAGCTACAACCTGGCGGTGGGACCGGGAACCGCCACCCGGCAGACTGCCAAGATCATGGTACGGCTGGAGGAAGTCCTGCGCCGGGAGCGGCCCGACCTGGTTCTGGTGCGCGGCGATACCAATTCGACCTTGGCCAGCGCTCTGGTGGCCAGCAAGTCGGGCATTCCGCTGGCCCACATCGAGGCCGGGGAGCGCAGTTTCCGCCGCCACATGCCGGAAGAGATTAACCGGCTGGTGGTTGATCGCCTGGCGGAAATTCACTTCTGCGCCAGCCAGATTGCAGTGGAGCAGCTGGCTGCCGAAGGGATTAGCGGGA
>CAZGCX010000099.1:5868-8928 GCA_964524585.1 uncultured Anaerolineaceae bacterium | reverse complement strand
GATGATCGGGATGGGGATTGGGTTCGGGGTCTCGTTTGGGGTGAAGCTGCTCTTCGGGATCTTGATGATCGGCGCCTGGCTGGCCTGGGTGGGGTTGGGTTAGGCTTCGAAGAACAACATCCCGACTCCCAATCGTTCCAAGCCAACTTCTGCCAGGTGCACCACAACCGCAGACGTATCGTGCAGAGCGGCGAACAACGCCGGGATGGCTTCCGGGTCACCGCAATCGGCCAGCGCCCGGGCGGCGCCGATTCGTATCTGCGGTTCCGGCGAGCGCATGGCGATTGTCAGCTCCGAAACTGCTTGAGCGCCCATCGCCGCCAGCGCGCCCGAGGCTAGCCTGGATTGCAGTTGGTCTTCGGAGCCGAGCAGCTTAATCAAATCTGGAATTGCGGCCGGGTCGGCCAATTGGCGCAGCGCAACCACCGCACACATCCTCACCGCGGAGTCGGTGTCTTGCAGCGCCAGCAGCAAGCTGGGCAGCGCCGCTTCGCCCCCAATGGATCCCAGACCGGCCACCGCCCACCATCGGTGATCCGGGCGAGAAGAACTCAGCAGTTCTAACAGGACTTCAGAGGCGGCTTGGCCGTGTTGGGGGAGTTGTTCGAGCGCGCGGGCCGCTCGATCGTCGTCGTCGGAGGTCAGTTCGCTGATCAGGGCCTCGAGCTCATTCACCGCGATTCAGGGACCCGGACCTCGGGGAGCAGATCGAGCACCGAGCGGATGCGATGCGCATCAACGCTCAGGAGGCGGGACCGGCAGGTCTTCTACCGCGGTCTTGACCCATTTGTCCCCCTCGTCGATCAACATCACCGGGATGTCGTCCAGGATCGGATACTTGCGGCCGCAGTAATCCTGCGCCTCCTGGCACACCAGCCAGGTGTCCTTCACCAGTTTCAGCATGCCCTCTCGCTCTTGTACACAGTGCGGGCACCGCAAGATGTCCAGCAGGTCTTGGTCAATCATGTCGTTCTCCGGACAAGGCGGGCGATTCTATCATCGCGCCGCGAATTGAGAAAACCGGCCAGGGACCGGCCGGCAATCCGGATCCGCTCGAGGTTCACACCTCCGGAACGGGCGGCCGGCGGCTGCCGACCGGATCATTCGGCATCGACGGCCGCGCCTCTCAATCCTCCTCGGTAATGGCGTCTTTGGGCAGCTCAGTGCCCGGCCCATACTCGTAAATGGCCCGCCAGGGCAAGTAGTGGGTGTTGATCGTGTCGCGGTACAGCACTTCGCCGTCGCGGGTGACGGTGCGGGTCACCACTACATCCATCCCATCCGCCTCGTAGTCGACCTGCTCGATCTTGCCCTCTTTCAGATCCGGGTTCTCCTTGTAGAGCGGCTTGGGGGCGTCAACCTTGTTCGAGATCTGCGGCCCGGAGACCTGCACCTGACGGCCATCCGAGGTGGAGTAGAACTTCCACAACAACTGGGTTCCGTAAATGTAGGTCTCGGAAAGCAGCCAGTATGGGGTGTCGTTGGTGAACTTGAAATCGACCAGCGGCACAAAGACCGTTGCGTCGAAGCCCGGTCCCGGAGAGCCGGGTCCCTGTTCGTAATACCCCACTCGATAGGCATGCGGATTGCGCTCGACGATTTCATACCCGCCGAACAACGCGGCGCGGAAGAACGTCGTGCTGACCTGGCAAACCCCGCCACCGACGCCCTTGATGGTCCGGTCACCATAGATGATCAGCGCCTCGGCGTAGCCATTGTCCAGACTGATGTCGCCCAGCACCTCCGCCATCGAGACGGTCTGGCCAGGCGCGATCAGCAGGCCATGGAAGGCAGCAGAGGCGGTGCGGATGTTCTGCACCCGGTCGGGGCTTGACCCTCCGAAATAAGAGGACACCACGCTAACCGCTTCGGTGATACCCAGCTCGGCGGCGGTAGCGTCGCTGCGCACCATCGGCTGCTCCAAATCGAACACCAGCGGAATCTCGTGCTGCCCGGAAAGCAATCCCTGGTTTACGGCCTCAATTGAGGCGGCCAGGTTGAGCTGGCGACCGATGATCGCTTCCTGCAGCAGATCCAGTTCGCGGGTGTCGTCGTTGAAGATGAAGCGAGCGTTCTGCGGACTGCGCCTGAGGTCGGGAGCCAGTGGATCCAGGATCGCGGTCAATGCCTGTGGGTCAAGGCCAACTTGATAGCTGTGCTCTTGCTCCGACAACGCGAAACGCAGCATCTCCGCCAATTCCTGCTGGCTGACTTCCCATGGCCCGGCGCCCTCCGCGGTCAACCGTAACGGCTGGCTGAGGATGATCTGGGCCTGCTCCGCTTGATGCCTCGCATCCAGTACCAGCGGGGGCGATTCCTCCACCAGCAGATCGATTTCACCGTCATACATGCGGGCCATCGTCGGCTGCAGCGCGTCCAGGTTGGCCGCTAGCTGAAGCTGCCGTCCGATCTGGCCGGGGAGCGCCTCGACCTGCAATCCATTGACTTGCAGGCTGGCCTCAATCCTGGGCCGATCGATGCCGCTTGCCAACTGGCTCAAGTACTGGGCGCCAGCGCGTTGATCGAACAGCACCAGCGGCGGAATTGCGATCCCATTCACCCATGCCGAGACCTGCTCCGAAAGCTGTCGCACCAGTCCCCCCTGGCGTCCGACGTCCAGTGCCTGGGCGGCCATGCCCGGCAGGTCGACGGCAACGCCGAGTTGACTTGGACTGGCAACCCAGTGTTGGCCCTGATCGCGCAACAGCAGCGTTCCGTTTTGTGGATAGCTGAGGGCCTGACCGAGCGCCAGTTCGATCTCGGGCTCGTGCATGCCGCTGAGCGAGATGCCCGCCGCCTGAACTCCGGGAAGTGCCCGTCCGGCGAAGAACACTCGCAATCCGACGAGTGCCACAACTAACACCAAGCCGGCTGCCAGTGCGGCGCCGGCCACCGCCGAGCCGATTGCGGCAAGTGGGGGGACCGGGGAGCGGCGCGGCATTGGTGGGCCCGTGGGGGTGCTCATCGGCAAGTCCTTGCCAAGATTCAAGGACAGCTCCTTACAGACTCTCTAAGACGACCATGCCAGGACCGGCCTCATTGAAAGTTCTGGGGCAGGCC
>CAZGCX010000099.1:0-5768 GCA_964524585.1 uncultured Anaerolineaceae bacterium | reverse complement strand
TCTGGGGCAGGCCCTTGAAAAAGCGCAAGGACAGGCGAGTATATCATCGGGGCATACGCGCTAAAATGACCGACCGGTGAGCGAGCAAACCGAACCGACCTCTGCGCTTCCGCTCGTGTTGCGCCGCAGCTTTCAGCTCAGCCCCTTCAGCCTGGTCCTGCTGGGTGCTGGAGCATGGCTGCTGTTGGCAGTACTGATCGGCTTTGAGAACACCGCCAC
The DNA here is from genome assembly GCA_964524585.1 of uncultured Anaerolineaceae bacterium. GTDB lineage: Bacteria > Chloroflexota > Anaerolineae > Anaerolineales > E44-bin32 > JADFRG01. The sequence continues at coordinate 5,549 of CAZGCX010000099.1, read as the reverse complement.
GCTTGCTGGTCCGCAGGCCGGCTACGCTTACCTGTTGTTCGGGCTGCTCTTTCTGCCTTCGGTTCTGAGCCACATCGAGCTGCGCCAGGAGATCCGCCGCAGCGGAGGCAGCTATCGTCTGCTGCAGGCTCTAGAACGCCCCGCACTGACTTTTCTCGCCGGTTGGATCTATCTGATCGGCTGGGCCGCGCTGAGCGGGGCGGTGGCCTGGGGCTTCGCCGGTCAGCTCGGGCGGCTGTTGGATCTGTTCACCATCCTGCGACCGGATCGGTTCAGCTTGACCCTCGGTTTCGTGGCGTTCTTCACCCTGCTGAGTGCCACGGGCCGCAAGCCGGCCTGGAACCTCGGGATTCGCTTTGCCGGGTTGGTGGCACTGGGGCTGCTGGTGACGACCGTGATCCTGGCTCGGCGGCCCGTGGTGGCTGCCTCTGGGGAAATGGCGCTGTTCCCGGCGATCGCCGCTCTCGGGGCCACCGCCTGGGTGCTGGAAATTATCGCTGAGCGCCAGCAGCGCGGTCGGTTGCTGCAAACGACGCTCCCTGGCTGGGCACTCGGACCGCTGCTGGCGTCGGCGATCGCGTTCTTGGCAATTGCCCACGTTGGAATGCCGATCACCCTGGAAATCATTGGGGAGCGGGCCATCCCACAATACGGTGCGGCAATCGTGCTGGGAGCCAGTGCGCTGGCCATCCTGCTGCTGTGGTATCCGCTCTCGTTGATCATGCTGCGCCAACTGCAGGCCATGGGAACGGACGGTATTTTGCCCGCCTGGATGCTGCGCAGCACCAAACGTCGCGGCTACCCGGCACGCCTGTCGATCTTCCAGGGCCTGCTCACCGTTGCTGCGCTGGGTGGGGCCTTGTCTTTTGAGGCACAGCCGATTTCCCCGCTGATCGGTCTGGCGGCCGCCACCTTTCTGAGCCTGCACCTGGCGGTCGGTGTCGGGTCGATCTTATTGACCAATCAGGACCGGGTGGCCGCCGGCAAGTTTCGCTTGCCGCTGTTTCCGGTGATCCCGGCCAGCGCGGCGGCCATCAATTTCCTGCTGCTGCTGGCGCTTCCGGCTTGGTCTCGCTCCGCGGTGCTGATCTGGTTGGCAATTGGGGGGTTGGCGTTCTGGCAAGCTGGCCGGAAGCGAATGCAGGAGGTGCAGCTCGGCGTCACGGTATTTCAGGACCTGCAACGGCGCTCTGAAGTGCGATCGGACTATCCAGTGTTGGTTCCGATTGCCAATCCGGATACGGCCTCCCGCCTGGTGGCGATGGGAGCCAGAATCGCGCGCGAACGTCATGGCCATCTGGTGCTCCTGCAGGTCATTCAGGTGCAGGAACACCTGCCGCTGGACTCCGGTCGCTTCGAAGCCCAGCGGCGGCTGGACTTGCTGGAACGGCTACTGCGTCAAGCCGAGGGCGTATCAGTTCAGGCCGAGGGGATCACCCGCCTCTCACGTGGCGTGGCGCAGGGGATCATGGATACGGTGGCCGAAGAATCGGTCAAGATGGTGGTGATGGGCTCGCCCATCCGCCCCCAGTTGGGAAGCCAAGGCTTCGGATCGATCGTGGACGGCGTTCTGGAGGCGGCGCCCTGCGAGGTCGGAATCGTGGTCGGCGGTGAACCGGGGGAACTCAAGCGGGTGCTGGTTCCTGTCGCAGACGCCACGGACGGCGTCCTGGCGGCGCGCCTGGCGCTGGCCTTGACCGAGGAAAGCGGCGGGGAAGTAAATCTGGCGCATGTCGTACTCACTGGGCAGCCTACCGCTCAGGCCGAAGCGTTGCTAGCAGAGGTGTTGGCTGGTACGAACGGTCGCGGCCGGATACACAGTTCAGTCCTGGAAGCCGGGTCCACCCTGGACGGGATACTGAAAGCTGGCAAGGAGAGTGACCTGGTGGTTCTGAGCGGGACCGACCAAGGGTTGTTGGATGAGCTGCAGTTCGGGCGGCTGGCAATTCAATTGGCCATGCGGATTGAAGTCCCGCTTTTGCTGATCCGGAGTTCGGCGGCGCTGCCGGCGTTGGTGGCCCGTCGGGCCTGGAGATCGCTATCGGACCTGCTTCCGACCCTGCAGCGCGAGGAGCAGTTGGAGATCTACCGCCGGATGCGGGAGGCGGTCCGGCCGAACGTCAACTACTTCGTTCTGACCACCCTCTCGGCGGTGATCGCCACCCTGGGTTTGTTGTTGAATAGCCCGGCGGTGGTGATCGGCGCGATGTTGGTCGCTCCGCTGATGACCCCGATCGTTGGTACGGCAGTTGGCATCACCTTTGGCGATGCGCGGACACTGCGCGACGGCTTGAGCGCCACATTGCAGGGGATGCTGGCCGCAATCTTCATCGCCATCCTGGTGGCTGCCATCGTCCCGGTGGCGCATCTGACCAATGAGGTCCTGTCCCGCTCCCAACCTACGCTGATTGACTTGATCGTCGCTCTGGCATCCGGCATGGCCGGTGCCTACGCGATCGCCCGCAAGGAAGTCGGAGAGGCGCTGCCTGGAGTAGCGATCGCTGCAGCTTTGCTGCCGCCGTTGGCGAGCGTGGGAATTGGAATCGCGCTCGGCGATGTTTCCATCGCCGGAGGCGCATTGTTACTTTTCACGACCAACCTGGTGGCGATCATCTTCGCCTCATCGTTGGTATTCTTGCTACTCGGTGTGCGCCCGCCACAGGTGAAGGAGCGCGAACAGCGACTGCGCCAAGGATTGGTGACCTCGGTGGTCACACTGGCGCTGGTCAGCCTGCCGCTTGCCTACTTCCTGCGCCAGGCGGTCGAACGCGACCGGATCGCCCGCAATGCAGGCGATATCGTCCGGCAGGCCGTCCAGAATTGGGGGGACGTGCAGTTGGCGGATCTCACGGTGCAGCAGTCACGACTCCGGATTCAGATCAATGGAACGCTGTACATCGAGACCCCTGTTAGCCAGGCGGATATCTCCGATCTGGAGGCTGACCTGAACCGCGCCCTACCGCGGCCAGTGAGCCTCAACCTGTTTGCCGTTTCGGGCGTTCGGCTCGGATCCACTTCCCCCTGAGACGAAGGCAAGGCCCCCACCGGCTTCCCGCGGCGGCAGGGGCCGGGCGACCGCGAAGCCCTGCGGGCTGAGAGAGGACGCGATGAGTTACGACTTTGAGCAGATGACGTTGCCACAACTGCAGGACCTGGCACGGCGCTGGGGAGTGAAGGGAGTATCTCGGCTCCGAAAGGCCGAGTTGCTCAACCAACTGCGCAGGCTGGAGCGCCAACGCCGGTTGGCTGATGCGCAGGGGCTGGATGATCCGGGGGCCGCGTTTCGCGAGTGGGTACAGGCGCAGCCGTGGGGTCGCTGGCTCAGCCTTGCGCTGCGACTGATCGGCAGTGTGGGGATCGGCCTGAGTGTGATCATGATGATCGCGACCCCCATCCTGACTGCCCGGGCGATTCCGGTTGCCGAGGTCGGCTTGCATGCCGGTGCGCAAGCGATGGAAGCGCTGTCAGATACGCTGGAACTCGCGCAGCAGGCGCTGGGCAGCGCGGCTGAAGTACTGGGGGGGACCAGCCAGGCCCTGAGCAGCATGGAGCGATCGATCGCCAACACCCAGCCGCTGATCGAATCGGTCGCCGGTTTGGTGGGGGACACGGTACCGCTGACGATCGAGGGTACCCAGCGCACGCTGGAAACCGCGGTGCAAGGTGCGCATGCCATCGACCAGGTGCTGCGCGGGCTGGCTGCCCTCAGCGCATTTACCGGGGTTCGCTATGACCCGGAGCACTCGTTGGAGCAGAGTCTTTCAAGCGCAGCCGCTGGTTTGCAGCCGATTCCGGAAGCGCTACGGAACATCCAGGACGATCTCGACAACGTGGGAGGCGAACTCGACACGATGCGCGGTCGGATGCGAAGCACCGCCGCCGACCTGGATCAATTCTCCGGCGATCTATGGAAGGTTGAACATGACTTGGGGAATCGGTCAATCGATCTGTTGAAACTGGCCGACGGCCTTCAGCGTGCCGCTGACTCTGCCAGGATCTGGATGTGGGTTCTAGCGTTGGTTGGCGAATTGATACTGATCGGGGTGGCGGCCACCCAGCTCATGGTGTACCGGGCGGGACGGGAGTTTTCCGCTGCGAGCGGCCGGCGCGCGGCCTGAAACGGGTCGCCGTCAGCTGGATCAGCCTTGAGGGCCATGCTCGTCTTGTGGGGCCGGCTTGATCAGCGGTGCCTGGAAGGCCCAATCGAGCTCGACCGGTTGCACCCGCAGCACCACCAACAACGCGAGGCAATTAGGGCAGGAGAGCCCATCTCCCCGCTTGGGCTCTGCGGCGAACTGGACCTGGTAGTCACACTCGGGACACCGACTGGTAGTTGGCATCGCAACCGCTCACTACCCACAGTATCAGCCGGACACGCGAAGTCCATGGAACCGCCGTGCAATTCGCCAATGAAAAGATAGCACAATGGGCCGGGGGGGCTTCAGGCTGTGTGAGAATGCAATGTCCAGACCCCGCCGGCTTACAGCTCGTCGCTGGTAAAACGATAACCGACGCCCGGTATGGTCTCGATGAACTCCGTGCCGTTCGGTCCTGACTGCAGCTTCTGACGCACCCGGCTCACCAAGCCGCGAACCAAATCCCGGTCCCCCTCGCCCGAATAGCCCCACACTCGTTCAACCAACACCTCGGCCGGGACCACATGGCCGCGGTTGGTCATCAACACGTACAGCAGTTGAAACTCGAGCCTGGTGAGCCGCTGAGGCTCGGAACCGCCGACAGTCACGGTCCGCACCGAAGGATCCAAACTCAATTGCTCAAGCTCTAGCCGTGGCAGTACGAAGTTTGGCACGCTCTGCACCCGACGGCCAAGTGCGTTCGCTTGGGCAACGATCATCCCGGTAGATACCGGCCGCGTGAGCACCACATCCGCCCCCTGGTTCAGGGCGTGCATCTTTGCCGCCTCGCTGAGCTGCTCGACGATCAGCAGCAGCCCACACAACGCTACATTGCGAGTTTCCTGGACTTGCTTTTGAACGGTCTGCTCAGCGCTGGAGGTCATGAGAACGAGCAGGTCCGCCGGGTGATCGGACCAGTTGGACAATAGCCGCCCCAGGTCAGCACTGGTGGCTACCGACCAACCGGCCTTTCGCAAAGCAAAGCTCAGCAGCTCCTTTTCGTCAACCTCGTCGGCCACCAGAATCGCGTGCACGCCATTATCCCGATTGCGAACCGATCTATTCTAGTCGGTTGACTCGGCAGGTTGGAATCCGTGAAGATGCGTACGGGCGGAAAACAGAAACGAGGTCCGACCGATTTCGGTCGGACCTCGCCCGTCAGTATGCTCGAGGCTGCCCTAGTTTGCGATGCGCGGCGCCAGCCACACTCCGGCGTCGCCATTGGCGGGGCCGTTGGACAGCAGCGCCAGCATGAAGATCACCGACTGCCCACTCAGCCCACTGAGATCGAGATTCACCGTGGTGAGATTACCATCGCTGGTTTCGGCCCACTCACCCAACTTGGTCGGGGTCTGTAAGTCTACCCAGTAGAAGAGCTGGAACTTCACGTTGCAGTCCGGTTTTTCTGCCAGG
>CAZGCX010000098.1:0-8938 GCA_964524585.1 uncultured Anaerolineaceae bacterium | reverse complement strand
ACCACGATCCACTCCTACACCAACGACCAGAACATTCTGGACCTGCCGCACAAGGACCTGCGAAGAGCGCGGGCGGCGGCGCTCAACATCATCCCAACCACCACTGGGGCGGCCCGGGCAGTGGCACTGGTCATTCCGGAGCTGGCAGGGAAATTCGACGGGTTCGCCATGCGCGTGCCGACCCCGACCGTATCGGTGGTGGATTTCGTCGCCACGCTTGAGCGTCCGGCCACAACCGAGAGCCTGCACGCAGCATTCAAGGCCGCCGAGGCCGGACCGATGAAGGGTATCCTGGGATTCAGCGAGGAGCCGCTGGTCAGCATGGACTACAAGATGGATCCCAGGTCCAGTGTGGTCGATGCACAGTTCACCATGGTGATGGGGGGCAACATGGCCAAAGTGGTGGCCTGGTACGACAACGAGTGGGGCTACTCCAGCCGCACCGCCGATCTGGCAGCAATGATCGGTAAATCGCTCTAGCCAGCTAGCATGTCCCGGCTGCGCACGCTGCGCGATCTCGAGCTGCACGATCGCAAAGTTCTGCTGCGAGTCGACTTCAACGTCCCGCTCTCGGATGGGGCAGTTACCGATGACAGCCGGATCCAGGCCGCGTTGCCGACGATCCTGTACCTGCTGGATCACGGTGCTGCGGTCATCCTGTGCTCCCATTTAGGTCGTCCCAAAGGCGCAGCAGATCCGAGCCTTTCACTCAGGCCGGTTGGCCGTCGACTGGCGGAGCTGGTTGGTCGGCCGGTCGAATTCGTCGAGGATTGCATCGGACCGGCGGTGGTGCAGGCGGCCAGCCAGCTCGCAGCCGGCCAGCTGCTGCTGCTCGAAAACACCCGTTTCCATCCGGGTGAGAAGAGCAACGATCCGGAGTTTGCCGGCCAACTGGCGGCATTGGCAGATGCGTACGTCGACGATGCGTTCGGCAGTGCTCACCGGGCACATGCCTCGACCGAGGGGGTGGCGCACTTGTTGCCCAGCGCGGCCGGTCTGCTGATCGAAAAGGAGCTCAAGTACCTCAGCCAGGCACTCGAGAATCCTGAGCGGCCCTACCTGGCAGTACTGGGCGGGGCAAAGATCTCAGACAAGATGGGTGTGATCGGGGCGCTGCTCGAGCGGACTGACCGGCTGCTGATTGGCGGCGGCATGGCGAACACCTTTCTGGCCGCGCAGGGCTTCTCGATGGGCCGTTCATTGGTCGAACCGGCGGCGATCGAGACCGCCGCGGCGCTGCGCGCAGCCAGCGGAGATCGGCTGCTACTGCCCTCCGACCTGGTAGTGGCCGCGGACTTCTCTGCAACCGCCGAACGGCGAACGGTCGAGGTCGGTGCGATACCCGCGGAATGGATGGCTCTGGACATCGGCCCCGAGACCGCCGGGCGCTTCGCAGAGGTCCTGGCAACCGCCAAGACTGTGGTGTGGAACGGCCCGATGGGCGTCTTCGAGCTGCCGCCTTTCGCGGCCGGCACGGATGCCGTTGCGCGCGCAATCGCCGACAGCGGAGCGCTCAGCATTGTCGGTGGAGGCGATTCGGTAGCCGCAGTGCAGGCCGCCGGCCTGGCAGACCGGTTCTCGCATCTCTCAACCGGCGGCGGTGCCTCGCTGGCCGTGCTGGAGGGCCAGACGCTGCCCGGGATCGCGGTGCTTCAGCAGTAACCTCACAGCCCTAGACTCCTCCGATCCGCTCCCTCACCCCGGACAATTTACTCAGTATTCACTCCCACATCTTGTTCACATAATGTGGAGTGGTCACTATTTCAGTGATTGGGAGCACGCATGAGTTTCAATCCGGGCGATAACGTCGGACCGTACACCATCATCGAACAACTCGGCCAGGGAGGCATGGCAACGGTCTTCAAGGCCTACCACGCCGCACTGGATCGAAATGTGGCCATCAAGGTGCTGCATCCGGCATTCACCCAGGATCCACAGTTCCAACAGCGATTCCAGCGGGAAGCGCGGGTCGTGGCGAAGCTGGAACACCCGAATATCGTGCCGGTCTACGACTACGCTGATCATGAGGGGCAGTCCTACTTGGTGATGAAGTACATCGAGGGCCGGACGCTCAAGGCGGTGTTGGATCAGGGGTGGCCGAGTAAACAGGAGATCCTGCGGATCATCAAGGCAGTGGGCAGTGCGCTGACCTATGCCCATAGCAAGGGGATCCTGCATCGCGACGTCAAGCCCTCCAATATCCTGCTCACCGACGATGAGGGCGTGTTCCTGGCCGATTTTGGACTGGCGAGGATGGCGGAAGCTGGGCAGTCGACGCTTTCCGGCGACCAGCTGCTCGGTACGCCACAATACATCTCGCCCGAGCAGGCGCGCGGCGAGCAGAAGCTTGACGAAGGCACAGATATCTACTCGCTGGGCATCGTGCTCTATCAACTGTCGGTGGGGCGGGTCCCGTTCAGCTCCGATACGCCGTTCTCGATCATCCACGACCACATTTACAAGCCGCTCCCCCTGCCGCGTAGCCTGAATGACAAGATTCCGGAAGGGTTGGAGCAGGTGTTGCTCAAGGGTTTGGCAAAGGATCGCGCGGATCGTTTCGCCACCGTTGCTGAGCAGGTGGAAGCGTTCGAACGGGCGGTCAGTGGTGCCTCGCCATGGGGACCTGGCCAGTCCGCACCGGCTGCACTCCCGGTTGGGGTGCCCGTTGCCGTAGGGGACTCCGAGCCTGAGTCGGTCGCGGTGGGGCTGGCAGCGACTACAAGCCCGCCCAGGTCCGGCACGGCGGGTGAGAGCAAACCGCTCAGCAAGCGCTGGCCGTGGGTCGCCGGTGGACTGGCGCTGAGCGCCATGAGCATGCTGACTTTCGCGTTCGCCATGGCAAACGCAGTCAACGGAGACAACGCAGCGCAGCCCGACCCACCGATCGCGGCAGTCGAAGGTGGGCCGGCACTGAACGATCAACCGGTCCAGCCGATTGTCGAATCACCCGGGAATCAAGACCGGCTGACTCTGGCTCAGCAGGCGGTTGACCGCCAGCCGAACGACCCGAAGGCGCATATGGAACTGGCGGCAGCGTTTGCCGAGGGCGGTCTGACCGAGAACGCGACCCAGGAGTACGGCAAGGCAGCTGAACTGTTCCTGCTGGCGCCCGACTATCCCGCTGCGGCGGACGCAGCGCTTCGTGCGATTGAGCTCTCCGGCCAATCGCCGGATGCCGACCTGCGACTGCAAGGTCTGCTGACCCAGGCAATGTTCCTCGGCGCCGGCAGCGACATGATGCCGGCCATCGAACGTCTGGACGCGCTTGCGCCGGAGTGGCCGCCGCTGCAGGTCTTGCGCGCCCGCAGTTTGCTCTTCATCGGGGAGCAGGAGAAGGCGAACTCGATTTTGCAGGACACCCTGGGACGCCAACCGGGGGATCTATTGGCCGGCGCGGCGATGGTGGACGTCGAGGTCGCCAAAGGCGATACCGCCCGCGCCCGGGAGTTGGCCCAATCGCTGATCGAGCGCGACCGCGTACCGCCTTGGCTGCGGCAGCACCTCGAGTCCCAGCTGCGGAATCTCTGATTCGGCTTGTGTTCGACTAAGGGTCAGGCGGTCCCGAACTGCCGATCGCCGGCGTCGCCCAGGCCGGGCACGATGTACGCCCGGTCGTTGAGGTGGTCGTCGACCGCCGCCAGATAGATCGGGACGTCGGGGTGTTTCTCCTCCATGACCGCAATCCCCTCCGGCGCACCGATTAAGCCCACGAACTTAATCCGCTTCACTCCCCAACGCTTCAAGATATCGACCGTGGCGGTCGCCGATCCGCCGGTGGCAAGCATCGGGTCCAGAACCAGGCAGACTGAGACGGTCGGCTCGACCGGCAGTTTGTTGTAATACTCGACTGGACGGAAGGTTTCCTCATCCCGATACAGTCCGATGTGCCACACTTCGGCCGAGGGCATCAGTCCCCAGATTCCTTCGACCATGCCCAGGCCGGCGCGCAGGATTGGCACCAAGCCGATCTTCTCCGCCAGGTTGCTGCCGGCAGTCTCCTGCAACGGAGTCGTCACTCGCATCGACTCCAGCTCCAGATCCTGGGTAGCTTCGTAGGCGAGCAGCGCGGCAATTTCGCGGATCAGCTCTCGAAACTTCTTGGGATCGGTCGACTGATCCCGGATCCGGGTGAGTTTATGTGCAACCAGCGGGTGTTTGGATATGTGAACGGTCATTGTGTTCGATCCAATGCGTATTGGGCGAGCTCGGAAAGCGCTCGATTCTCGGGCCGATCGGTGCCCAGGCCTCCAAGCAGCCGCTGGCAGTTTGCTACGAGGTCGGCGGCCTCTTGCAGTGCCGATTCCACACCGCCGGAAGTCCGAATGGACTCGATCAGTCTCTCCTGATCATCAAGCGGCAATGCCCCCTGCATCAAAGACCGCACCTGAGGCTCGTGCTCCGGGTGGCTCTCGAGGTGGCAAATGGTCGGCAGGGTCAGCAAGCCCCGCCGCAGGTCGCTGGCCACCGGTTTGCCAACCTCTTGCGGGCTTCCAGTGAAATCGAGGATGTCGTCAACGATCTGGAATGCGGTGCCGAGCTGACGGCCGAACTCCGCCATCTGCTCCTCCACGGGCGGCTGAACCTGTGCCAGCAGCGCCGGCCCTCGGGTTGCGAGCTCGAAAAGTGAGCCGGTCTTGGCGTAGGCTCGATCGAAGTAGCTTTGACGGACGTCGTCAGAATCGGAACCGAAGATCTGGTTCAATTCACCATTCACGATGGTCGCCAAGGTCCGAGCGAAGTCTTCCATGATTGGCAGCGATCCAGTTTCAGCCGCCAAGCGCGCCGCCTGGGCAAAGACGTAGTCGCCCATGAGCACCGTGGCGCCCTCATCCCAGGTGGCGTTCAGCGTCGGGTAGCCACGGCGAAGCAGCGCGCCATCAATCAGGTCGTCATGCACCAAAGTGGCTGTGTGAAGCAACTCAATGGCGGCCGCCAACGTCACCGAGCGTTGGAAATCGGCCTCTACCAGCCCGCCAGCCAGCAGTACCAGGATCGGTCGCAGTCGCTTGCCGCCGGAGGCCAGCAGCTGCTCGATAGCGGCCCGCAGCTGCGGCTGTATCGGTTCGTCGGCCGCCAGCATCCGGGCTTCGACCAGCCTCAGGTCGTCCGCCACCAAATCAGTGAAGGTAAGTGTCTTGGTTTCCATCAGCCAGTCTAAACAAGGACCTAGCGTTTCCGGATGTCAGTTCGGCGATTGTGGCGGTGTTGCTGTTCAACACGGCTGCCAGGCCGTCAGCAACGAAACGCAAATAGGAGGGTTCGTTGCGCTGTCCGCGCCGAGGTTGGGGCGCCAGATAGGGGGCGTCCGTTTCGAGCAGCAGCCGATCGACCGGTAGCGCCCGAAGGGTGTCACGTAGCTTCTCGGCCTTTGGAAACGTCACCGGTCCGGCAACTCCGATGTAGAACCCGGCAGCGATCGCCGCTTCGGCGTCGCTCGGATCTCCCGAAAAGGCATGCAGCACGCCGGCCCGTGCCTTGACTTGGGCCGGCAGGCTCGCGGCCCATTCTATCAGAAGCTGCATCAAGTCCTCGGTCGCCTGACGATTGTGAATAATGACCGGCAATTCCAGCTCGCGGGCCAGGGCCAACTGACCGGTCAATGCCGTGCGCTGGGCACCGCGCGGCGAGAGCTCCCGATAGTAGTCAAGCCCAATCTCGCCGATTGCGACCACCGCCGGAGATTGGGCCAGCGTACGGAGCTCGCTCAGCGTACTGTTGGACCACTCCTGGGCATCGTGCGGGTGTACCCCGATGGCGGCGTGCAATCCTGGCAAACGCTCCGCCAGACTCACCGCGGCCCGGCTGCTTTGCAAGTCGGTGCCAGGGATCACGATTCGGTGCACCCCGGCTTGACGGGCGCGGCTGAACAGCAGGTCCAGCTCAGATTCGAAACTTTCGTCGGTCAGGTGACAGTGCGTATCGGTCAGGCCAAGGTCTGGTGCCGTCAATGCAGGCCGGCCAGCTTCAGGCCGTCGCTCAGAATCGGATCGACCCGGTCGGCCTGGGTGGTCTCGCAATACACTCGGAAGATCGGTTCGGTCCCGGAGAACCGGATCAGCAGCCAGCCGCCGTCTTCGAGCTCAAACTTGTACCCGTCAGACCGGTTGATCCCAGTGACCTGCAGCCCACCGATTAGCTTGGGCTCGGCCGAGTCGAGCAGGGCCTTCTTGGCATCCCGCTCGCTGGCCTCGATCGGCGTGTCAATCCGACGGTAGTAGCTGGGACCGGCCACCTTGAACAGGACTTCGATCAGCTCCGATGGCTTGCGGTTCATTCGGACCATCATGTCCAGCACATACAGCCCGGCCAGGATGCCGTCGCGTTCGGGAACATGTCCGTGGAAGGCGAAACCGCCGGACTCTTCGCCCCCAATCATCGCATCGACCTCCAGCATCTTGGGCGCAACATACTTGAATCCCACCCCAGTCTCGTAGACCGGAACACCGTAGATCTTGGCCAACTTGTGCAGCATGCTGGTGGTCGATAAGGTCTTGACGATCGGGCCGCGTTCCCCCCGCAGTTCCAACAGGTAGTAGGCCAGCAAGCCGAAGACCCGCAGTTGATCGATGAATTCACCGCGCTCGTCGCCCAGGCCCAGACGGTCTGCATCGCCGTCGGTCACCACCAGAACGTCACCCCCGCGCTGTACGGTAGCGGCCAAAGCGACGTCGACGTTTGGTGGTATCGGTTCCGGCCGAGTCATCTCCGGGAAGCTGGGATTACGCTGATTGTGGATCTCAATCAATGTGGTCGGGCCACCACCCAGGAACCGCGGAAACCATCCGGCCCCGTTTCCCCACATCGCGTCGATGACGATCGTGAGACCTGCCTGGCGTATCGGTTCCAGATCGACCAACTTCCGGATCTGCTGCTCATAGGCCGGCGCGGGATCAAACTGGGCCACTTTGCCTGAGCTCTCGGCTTCCGCCAATTTCAGGCGTGGCGCCAGATCTCCGCTCTCGGGGATCAGCTGTTCGATTCGCCGCAGACCGTCCGGCGCCACCGCGCCGCCATGGCGGTCGCGGACCTTGAACCCATTGTCGGTTGGGGGGTTGTGGGAGGCGGTGATGTTCACTGCACCAGCGGCGTCGTTGGCCACCACCGCATACGAGATTACCGGGGTGGGCGTAGCAGTCTGGGTAAGCAGCACCTGCAGCCCGTTGCCAGCCAACACCTCAGCGGCAGTGGCGGCAAACAGCTCCGAGTCGAACCGCTTGTCGTAACCGACTACGATCGGCTTCTGGTCGCCTTCGACCTCGAGGATGTACTTCGCATAGCCATCAGCACAGCGCCGCACCGCATCGAAGGTGTAGTTATCAGCAATGCGGCCTCGCCAGCCGTCCGTGCCGAACTTGATCGGGGGAGCCGGCATCAGCTCGAACTGGCGGTGGCGGCAGCCAGGCGACGGCAGCCTGCGTTGCGGAATTCCGAAGGGGTGGCGGACATCAGCGGGAGTATACCGTGAAATCCGGAACAATCGTTCGGGCTTGGTTTTGCGCAGGCAGCATGTTAGACTGCTACGGTTACTTTCCGCTCCCGCAGGTGCAACCACGTACCGGGCGGGGGCAATCCCGGGGAAAGGAGTCTTACAGACGTGCGCAATTACGAAGTCGCCTACATTGCCGATCCAGAACTGGATGAGGAGCAGCTCGGCGCGCTTGAGCAGCGTGTGCAATCGCTGATCGAGACCGCCGAGGGCAAGTTGTTGAACGTTGATCGGTGGGGGAAGAAGAAGCTGGCCTACAAAATCGGAAAGCGAAGCGAAGGCTACTACATCATCATGGATGTGGAGCTGCCGCCGCAGGCAGGGAGCTCGATTGAACGTGACTTAAAGCTCAGCGAGCAAGTCCTGCGCTATCTGATTACGCTGAAAGAGAGCTGAAAGCGATGTTGCGAGAATTCGACCGGCAATTGGGACGTTGTTCAGTACGGAGTGTTGGCGGTGAGTGATTCTTCAGGACGATCGGGTTCGTCAAGAGGACGGTTTAAGCGCCGCCCCCGCGTCTGCCAGTTTTGCGCAGATCAGGTGGAGAGCATCGACTACAAGCAGATTGAGCTCATGAGGCGCTACGTTTCAGACGGCGGCAAGATCCGCGGGCGTCGACAGACTGGCACCTGCGCTCGGCATCAGCGCATGGTCGCACGGTCCATCAAGCGGGCCCGCCATATGGCCCTGCTGCCTTATACCGCCGACCGCTTCCGCTAGGCGCGGTCGGTCAGGGGAACCATCCCGGTGCTGACTCGCAAACATGTAGCCCGAGCCGAACGCGACACCATCCTGCGCCGCTGGATCTTGATCGGCACAGCCTTCGTCGCAATCTCGGTCGTGGGTTTGGTGGCCTACGGCATCTATCAATCGCAGGTGGTACAGCCCAAGGAACCGGTCGCGACGGTCAACGGTGATCCGATTCTGACCGAGGAATTCCGGGGGCGTGTGCGCCTGATCCAGTACAACCTGCTGACCCAGTACAGCAACCTGCGCAGCATTCTGGACTTCGTCGGGGACGACCCACAGACCGCGGCGGCCTACCAGTCTCAGCTGGACCAGGTTTCGCAGCAGCTGGGCAACCCGCTGTATGTCGGAACCACCATGCTACAGGTGATGATCGAGGAGCGGCTGATTCAGCAGGAAGCCAATGCGCGCGGAATCGAGGTCACAGAGCAGGACATAGACAAGTGGCTCGAGGAGTCGTTCGGATACTTCCGCGACCCGACTGAAGTTGTGGCCACACCGACACCCATCCCGGATGCCACCCCTGGGCCGACCGCGACCCCCTTTACTCGAGAGCTGTTCGACCTGAGCTATCAGGCCTACCTGACCAACGTTGGCCGCTACGGGGTCGATGAGCCGGCGTGACGATCCGACGCTAGCGCCCGACTGTAACGTGAGCGCCTGTTGGCGTCCTTCGAGCCGGAGGTTCCTCACGAGCAGGACCAG
>CAZGCX010000097.1:0-9240 GCA_964524585.1 uncultured Anaerolineaceae bacterium | reverse complement strand
AGCACTCACGGCGTGCTGCGCTTGCTGCTGGAGCTGGACGGCGAAAAGATCGTCAGTTGCGTCCCGGATATCGGCTTTCTGCATACTGGCATCGAGAAGAACATGGAAGCCAAGACCTACGAAAAGGCCTTGGTCATGACCGATCGGATGGACTACCTCAACAACCTGGGCAATAACCTGTGCTACTGCCTGGCAATCGAAAAACTGGCCGAATTGGACGTGCCGGAGCGGGCCCAGGTGGCGCGGGTGCTGCTGACCGAGCTGCAACGGATCGCCTCGCACTTGGTCTGGTTGGGCACCCACGCGCTCGACCTTGCGGCACTCTCGGTTTTTCTGTACTGCTTCCGTGAGCGCGAGATCATTCTGGACATCTTTGAGATGTGCTCCGGTGCGCGGATGATGACCTCCTATTTCCGGCCGGGAGGGTTGTGGCGTGACCTACCGGAGGGTTTTGATGCCGCCGTGCGCAGCTTCATGGAGCTGCTCCCCGGCCGCATCCGGGAGTATGAGAGCCTGCTGACTGAGAATCCGCTGTACGTTGAACGCACCAGAGGCATTGGCGCCATCTCGGCCGAAGATGCGCTGCAGATCGGCCTCACCGGTCCAGCACTACGCGCCTGCGGAGTGTCGTTCGATCTGCGTAAGGCGCAACCGTACAGCGGGTACGAACGCTTCGAATTCGAGGTTCCAACCGCCAGCCACGGTGACACCTACGACCGCTACCTGGTGCGGATGCAGGAGATGCGTCAATCGCTGCGCATTGTCGAGCAGGCGCTGGACATGCTGCCGGATGGACCCTTCCGCAGCAACAATCGCAAGTTCGTCCCGCCGCCGCGCGCCGAATTGGGACACAGCATGGAAGCGGTGATCCACCACTTCAAGCTGTGGACCGAAGGATTCTCACTGCCCGCCGGCTCGGTGTTCATGCCGGTGGAATCGCCGCGCGGCATCCTGGCCTGCTACCTCGAGTCAGACGGTTCGCCCAAGCCGGTACGGGTGCACTTCCGCACTCCGAGCTTCGCCAACCTGCAGGCAATGCCGGTGCTGACCCGAGGCCATCTGGTGGCCGACGTGGTCGCAATCATCAGCAGCCTGGATCCGGTGCTGGGCGACGTCGATCGGTAGCCGGGCATGCTGGCCGAAACCCACCCCGAAGAGATCCAGGCGATCCTTGCCAAATACCCTTCAGATCAATCGCGCTCTGCCGTCATGCCGCTATTGTTTCTCGCCCAACGCGAATACGGCAAGCTCGACCGGCAGGCAATCGTCGAAGTGGCCGGATTGCTGGACTTGGATCCGACCGAGGTCGGTTCGTTGGTTGGCTTCTACACGCTCTACCATGACCAGCCGGGCGGCAAGTACCGAATCCAGATCTGCACTGACCTGCCGTGCGCATTGCGCGGCGCGGAGGGATTCGCGACCCAGCTGTGCGCCGGGCTGGGTGTGCGGCGCGGGGGCACGACCAACGACGGACTGCTGACGGTTGAGGAGGTCAAGTGCGTGGCGGCCTGCGATCGAGCACCGGTGTTCCAGGTGCAGGCGCCCGACGGAATCCACTATCACGAGAACCAAACGATCGATTCGGCGCATCAGGTGATCAACCGCCTGCGGCGAGGCGCAGATGGCTGATCACGAGTTGAGCCGGGGCGAAGTCCCTGTGGGAAGAAGGCCACGCGGGATTGCCCGGTTGCGGCATCTCCATGACTGAACATGTGGTGCTGCGGCACCGTGATCTGCCGGGCCTGGAGCGGCTGGACACCTATTTGGAGCATGGAGGCTTCAAAGGCTTCGAGAAGGTTGTCACCCGCAACAAGCCGGAGCAGGTGATTGATCTGGTGAAGGCCTCCGGGCTGCGCGGCCGCGGCGGCGCAGGCTTCCCGACTGGCGTGAAGTGGAGCTTCTTGTCGCCGGGTGTGTTCCCGCGCTACGTGGTGGCCAACGCCGACGAATCTGAACCGGGAACCTTCAAGGACCGCGAGATCATGGAGCGCAACCCGTACCAGTTTCTGGAAGGGGTCGCCATCTGCTGTTACGCGGCCCAGGCCAACGTTGCCTACATCTACTGCCGGGGCGAATTCTGGGATTTGGCCGCCGAGCTGGATCGCAGGATCGCCGAGCTGCATCAGCGTGGATTATTGGGTGAGAAGCTGTTTGGCACCAAGTACTCGCTTGCCATGCATACCCATCTGGGGGCGGGGGCCTATATCTGTGGTGAGGAGACCGCATTGCTGGAGTCTTTGGAAGGCAAGCTTGGCCAGCCGCGCCTGCGTCCACCGTTTCCTGCGGCGGAGGGGTTGTACGGCAAGCCAACGGTGGTCAACAACGTCGAGACCCTGACCAACCTGCCGCCGATCATCACCAACGGGGCCAAGTGGTATCGCAGCATCGGTACCGAGAAGAGCAGCGGAACCAAAGTGTTCTCGGTCTCGGGAAATGTAGCCCGACCCGGCAACTATGAGCTGCCGCTGGGGACCAGCTTTCGGGAATTGATTTTCGAACATGCCGGCGGTATTCCGGGCGGCAAAATGATCAAGGCCGTCCTGCCGGCTGGCGCATCGGCGCCGATCCTTCCGGCAACCGAGGAGTTGCTGGATACCAGCATGGACTATGAGTCGCTGGCGGCGGCCGGCTCGGCACTGGGCTCGGCGTCGATCATCGTGCTGGATGAGACGGTCGACATCAGCTGGGTGGAATCGAAGATCACCGATTTCTTCGAACACGAGTCCTGCGGCAAATGCACGCCATGTCGAGAAGGCACCTATTGGATGAAGCACATCTTCCGACGCTTCTCAGCCAATGAAGCGACGCCGGAAGAGATCGAGCTGCTCTATGACGTGGGCCTCGGTATTCAAGGGAAGTGCCTGTGCGCGCTGGGGGAGTTCGCCGCACTGGCGGTGACCTCCTCGATCGAGCGCTTCCGGGGAGACTACCAGCAGCACGCCCGGTTGGATGGCGGGCAGCCGACGCAAGTCAAGGTGGAACTGCTGGGTGCGGCTGGAATGGGAAGCGATGCGTCGGACTGAAATCACCCGTCGAGATCAGCAAGACTTGGGAGTAGGGCCATGAGCCCACGCAAGGTCTCGCTCACGATCGACGGGATGGCAATCACCGTCCCTGAGGGCACACTCCTGGTTGACGCCGCCAAGCGGATCGGCATCGAGGTCCCGGTCTTCTGCTATCACCCCAAACTCGATCCGGTTGGGATGTGCCGCATGTGCCTGGTCGAAATCGGTCGGCCAGCGCGCGATCGCGCCACTGGCAAGCCAGTGCTCGACGACCAGGGCCAGCAGGTGATTCAGTTCGGGCGCAATCCGGAAACCGCCTGCACCACACCGGTAGGCGAGGGTTGGCAGGTGCGAGTCTACAGCGACAAGGCGATCGAGAGCCGGAACGAGATCGTCGAGTATCTGCTGACCTCCCATCCACTGGACTGCCCGATCTGCGACAAGGGCGGCGAGTGCCCGTTGCAGAACCAGACCATGACTCACGGGCCTGGCGAGAGCCGCTTCTTATATGACGACAAGATCAAGCTGGCCAAACACCTGCCGCTGGGCGACCTGATCTACCTGGATCGCGAGCGATGCATCCAGTGCGCCCGCTGCACCCGCTTTCAAGACGAGGTGGTGGACGATCCGGTGATCGGTTTCTACCAGCGCGGGCGGCGGCTGGAGATCGTGACCTATTCCGATCCCGGGTTCGACTCGTACTTCTCCGGCAACACGACCGATATCTGCCCGGTCGGCGCGCTGACCACCGCCGATTTCAGGTTTGGGGCGCGCCCCTGGGAGCTGAATGCTGCGGCATCGATCTGTCCTCATTGTCCGGTCGGCTGCAACCTGACGCTGAACACCCGCCGAGAAGCGAAGGCCGGCGGAGAGGAAGTAATCAAGCGGGTGATGCCGCGCCAGAACGAGTGGGTCAACGAGATTTGGATCTGCGACAAAGGACGCTTCGCGCATCACTTCGCCCACAGCCCACAACGTATCAGCCGTCCGATGTGGCGAGTGGAGGGCAAGCTGAGCGAGTGCACCTGGGACGAGGCGCTCGCGCGCGCCGCCGAACTGCTCGGCGAGGCCGGGAGCGATTTGGTCACAATTGCCGGTGGTCGGGCAGCGAACGAGGATCTGTTCAACCTGCGACAGCTGACCCGGAGGCTGGGCGGCAAGGCGGTTCTGGCGGATGGTATGGCCGGCGGCGATTTAGTGCAGCGCTGGGGGCCCGGAAGCGGAAGCAACCTTGCCGATCTGGGGAAGCGAGACGCGGTGCTGGTGATTGCCGCCGACTTGCATGAGCAGGCGCCGGTATGGTGGCTGCGGTTGAAACAAGCCACCGAGCGTGGGACTACGTTGGTGGTCGCGAATGCCCGTCAGACTCGCTTGGACAAGCACGCATCGCACCGGCTCACATATAAGGCAGGCCAGGCAGTAGGTGCTGCACTGGGGCTGCTGGAGGCTGCGACTCAGGCCAAGCAGCTGGCAGGCTACCAGGGGGATCGGGAACTGCAGGCAGCCGGCCGGGCGCTGAAGCGCGCTCGGAACCTGCTGGTGTTCTACGGTGGCGAAGGATTGGACTATCGCGGCTCGGTGGCGCTGGCAACCGCCTGCACCAATCTGCTAACCGAGACCGGGCACTACGGAAAGCCCAATAACGGGCTGGTCGCGGTCTGGCCGCATGCCAATACGCAGGGTGCCTGGGACATGGGCTTCAGGCCTCATCCGGGCGGGGTGGCGGCCGCGTTGGATGCGGCCAATGCGGCCTACATTGTGGCAGCCGACCCGGTGGGAGACGAGCCGGGATCGCGCCAACGGCTGCAAGCGCTGAGCGGCCTGGTGGTGCAGGAGCTGTACCTCACTCCGACCGCCGAACTGGCCGATGTGGTGTTGCCGGCTCAATCGTTTGTGGAACGGGAGGGGACCTACACCTCTGGCGAGCGGCGGGTGCAGCGCTTCTACCCCGCCATCCGGGAGACCGGCGCCGTTCTGCCCGACTGGCAAATTACGGCTGAAATCGCCGCCCGACTGGAAATCGAACTGGAAATCGGTTCGGTCTCATCGGTATTTGGACAGATTGCACGGTCGGTGCGTGACTATCGCGGTTTGGATTATCGAGCACTGAGCGCGGTCGAGCCTCAATGGCCGGAAGTCGGTGGAGGAGATCTGTATTTCGGCGGCACCGCCTATACCAACCACCAGGGCTTGGGCGTACAACTCGAACCCCGCGGGGGGGCCAAGCCGCCGAAGTGGAAGCGTCCGCCGCGGTCACAGGACGAGGGCGACTTGCTGCTGATCCCGGTCGCGAAGCTTTACGATCACGGGACGACGATCGTTCCTTCCGACACGCTCTCGACGCGCCGGGTCGAGCTGCGGGTCACGATCCACCCGGCGGATGTCGAGGCGTTGGGCCTGAACGGCAGGTCGCAGGTCGAGTTGGCATGGGATGGCCGGGTCGAGCAGCTGGAGATCGAGTTGAGCGACCGTGTGCCGCAGGGCGCGGCGCTGGTCCCGCTGAGCAGTGGATTGGCGATCACCGGGCCGGTGTCGGTGAAGGTCAAATAGCCATGGACCTCGGGCTGCTACTGGAGTGGTCGGTCAAATCGATCGTGCTGATCAGCGTGATCCTGGGCGGATTCGCCTACACGACGCTGTTTGAGCGGAGGGTAATCGCTCGCTTCCAGACCCGTATCGGACCGAACCGAGCCGGGCCAGCTGGCCTGCTGCAGCCGGTGGCAGATGGGATCAAGCTGATCTTCAAGGAAGAACTGATCCCCGCCCAAGCGGACAAGATGCTCTTTATCCTGGCTCCGATCATCACCGTAGTGCCGGCGCTTCTGTTGCTGGCGGTAGTTCCTCTGGGGCCCGACCTGCAGCTTTTTGGCCGCAGCTTCAGCCTGACGCTGGCTCCGAACCTGAACGTGGGAGTGCTCTACATCCTGGCGATCGCCTCGATCGCGGTCTACGGGATTGTGATCGCCGGTTGGTCATCCAACAGCAAGTACGCGTTGTTGGGTGGAATTCGATCCACTGCCCAGATGGTGAGTTACGAGCTGGCATTGGGCTTGGCGGCGGTCGGGCCGATCCTGCTGGCCAACTCGATGAGCGTCACCCGCATCGTCGAGTCACAACGCAGCCTGTGGTTCGTGGTCTGGCAGCCGATAGGCTTTTTGATCTTCTTGCTGGCAACCATCGCCGAGGTCAATCGCGCTCCATTCGATATGCCAGAGGCGGAGCAGGAACTGACGGCTGGCTATCACACTGAGTATTCCGGGCTCAAGTTCGCCCTGTTCTTCATGGCCGAGTACGGCAAGATGATCGCGGTGAGTTTTGTCGCCGCATCGTTCTTCCTTGGCGGCTACTGGGGCCCGTTCGTGGAGCAGCTTCCCTGGCTGGGGCCGATCTACCTATTCGCCAAGGTCGGTGCACTGCTCTTCACCATGGTCTGGCTGCGTGCGACCTTGCCGCGGCTGCGCTACGATCGCTTGATGGCGTTTGGTTGGAAAGTGATGCTGCCGCTGGCACTGCTCAACGTGGTGATCACTGCCGGTTTGGTGGTCGGGCTGGGGCTATGAACCCACTGGGGATCTTGCGTGGAATGCTGACCACACTGCGGGCTACGCTGGAGCGCCCGGTGACCTACCAGTACCCGGAGGTCAAGCGGCCGGTGCGCGAGCGATTCAAGGGCCGGCACGAACTGAAACGCTACGACAACGGGCTGGAGAAATGCATTGGTTGCTCGTTGTGTGCGGCGGCCTGCCCGGCAGACGCGATCTTCGTCGAAGCCTCAGAGAACACCGACGAAGAGCGTTATTCCCCAGGGGAGCGATACGCCAGCACCTACGAGATCAATATGCTGCGATGCATCTTCTGCGGCTACTGCGAAGATGCCTGCCCGACCGAAGCGATCGTGCTGGAACACAACTACGAGCTGTCCTACACCAATCGCCGGGACGCCATTTACACCCGGGAGATGCTATTGGAACCGGTGTCGGAGGGCGGCAAGCCTACTCCACAGCGCGTCCCGCCCGGCGAATTTACTCGCTCGATACCCGAGATGGAAAACCCGAAGTAGTGGGCCGAAATGCGCCGGGCCGAACCTCGGAAACCGATGCGGGAACGGGGAAGGCGAAGCAGGTTGAATCGCAAGCGAAAAGGATCAAACTGACCAGTGAGCGCTGAGTTGGTGCTGTTCATCGGGCTAGGCCTGGTGGCGCTGGCGGCTGCGGTCGGGATGTTGATGGGCCGCAACGCGATCTACTCGGCTCTGTTCTTGGTCATCAACTTCATCGCAGTGGCGATCATCTACCTGCTGCTGGATGCGGCTTTCATTGCGATGGTTCAAGTCACGGTCTATGCCGGAGCCATCATGGTGCTGTTCCTGTTTGTCATCATGCTCCTGGGGGCCGAACGGATCGAGAGCACGCCCAGCCTGCCCTGGCAGCGGCCAGCGGCGATCGTGCTGGGCGCGGCGCTGGTGCTGCAGCTCGTGTGGATTCTGATTTCGCAGCCGCTGGGAACGACCACCAGCCAAGTGGCCGCAGACTTTGGCAGCCCAGCCAGCGTCGGGAGTCTGCTGTTTCGCGAGTATCTCATCCCGTTCGAGGTCACTTCGATCCTCTTGTTGGCGGCGATGGTGGGAGCCATCGTGCTGACCCGCGGCCGGTCGCCCCGGAGCGGCGCCTGATGGATCGACTACTGCTGACCGCGTGGGCCTGGAAGCGCAGACGGTGAACATTCCGACGGGGCTGGTGGTGGCGCTGTCGGCGGTGCTGTTCACCCTGGGTGTGCTTGGGGTGTTGGTCCGGCGCAATGCCATCGTCATGTTCATGTCGGTCGAGCTGATGCTGAACGCCGCCAATCTGGCCTTCATCGGATTCGCCCGAGGTCGACAGGCTTTGGGCGGCCAGGTGTTCGTGTTCTTCGTGATCGCGGTCGCAGCGGCCGAGGTGGCGGTCGGGCTGGCGCTGATCGTTTCGATCTTCCGCAGCCGCCACAACATCGATGTGGATCAGGTGAACGAGCTCAAGGGCTGAACATGGACCTCTTCTCTCTCGCCCCGCTGGTCATTGCGCTGCCGGTCTTCGGGCTCCTGATCAACCTGGCGTTCGGCCGTCGGCAGGGCGAGACCTTTGCCGGTGTAATTGCCAGCAGTGCGGTCGGCCTGGCGTTCCTGGTGGCGATTTCCCAATTCATCGCCATACAAGGCCAGCCGGAAGGCCAGACGGTCGAGCTGGTGGAGTGGATCGGGATCGGCGCCCTGCAAGTCGATTGGGCGCTGAAGATCGATTCACTGGCGGTGACCATGATGCTGATGGTCAGCGGCGTCAGCACATTGATTCACGTCTATGCCATCGGCTATATGCACGAGGACGTGCGCTTCCAGGGCGACCCGGCCCGTTACACCCGCTTCTTCGTCTACTTCAACTTGTTTGTGGCGGCGATGATGGTGCTGATCACTGGCGACAGCTTCTTGACCCTGTTCGTGGGCTGGGAAGGGGTCGGGCTGTGCTCCTATCTATTGATCGGTTTCTGGTTCGAGAATGGCGAGGACCGGATCGGTAACGCCCTGGCCGGCAAGAAAGCCTTCATCGTCAATCGGGTAGGTGATCTAGGATTTCTGATCGCGATCTTCGTGACCTTTTGGGCCTTCGGCACGTTGAAGTTCGACGAGGTCTTTGCCCAGGCCGAAACGGTCGGGGTCGCCACAATCACGGCCATCACGCTGTTCCTCTTGGTTGGGGCGACCGGCAAGTCGGCTCAGCTGCCACTGTTCGTCTGGCTGCCAGATGCAATGGCCGGTCCGACGCCGGTATCGGCGCTGATTCACGCCGCGACCATGGTCACTGCTGGAATCTATATGATCACCCGCAACGGGGTGCTGTTCGAGCTGGCCCCAATCTCGAGCGGTGCGGTAGCGCTCGTCGGCGCCCTGACCGCGCTGTTCGCTGCCACCATCGCAGTCGGTCAGTTTGATATCAAGCGGGTATTGGCCTATTCGACCATCAGTCAGCTGGGGTTCATGGTGGCGGCGGTGGGCATCGGAGCCTATGCCGCCGGCATGTTCCACCTGCTGGCACACGCATTCTTCAAGGCGCTGCTGTTTTTGTCGGCGGGCTCGGTGATTCAAGGGGTGGAACGTGGGCACCACCATTCTGCTTCTCACGATGAAGCGTTCGACCCCAACGACATGCGGACCATGGGTGGATTGCGCAGCGCGATGCCCGCAACCTTCTGGGTCTACCTGATT